>JANORI010000023.1:0-2223 GCA_031415235.1 Acidobacteriota bacterium
CAAGATGAGCAAGCAGGACCAGCGCGACGAGTCGAAGTCGAGCGAAGGCAACCCGGAGATCAAGGCCCGCGTGCGACGCGCGCAGCGCGACATGACCAGGAAGCGCATGCTCGCCGACGTGAAGACGGCGACGGTCGTCATCACCAACCCGACGCACTTCGCGGTGGCGCTCGAATACCGCCGCGGCGCCATGACGGCCCCGGTGGTGGTCGCCAAGGGGCAAGACCTCCTGGCCCAGAAGATCAAGCAGATCGCCTACGACCACGGCGTGCCCACCGTCGAGAACGTCTCGCTGGCCCAGGCGCTCTTCAAAGGCGCGAGCGTGGGCGATGCCATACCGGCCGAGCTGTTCGGCGCTGTCGCGGAAGTGCTGGCGTACCTCGTCCGCATCCGCCAGTTGATGTTGTAGGGGAGCTATGAGCGCACTCGAGTCCAATGGCGCGGCGCAACTGCTCGTGCCGGTTGCGCTGCTGTCGGTCGTGATGCTGATGGTGGTGCCGATGCCGCCGCTGCTGCTCGACCTGCTGCTGTCGGTCGACATCGGCCTGTCGGTGGTGCTGCTGCTGACCGTCGTCTACGTGAAACAGCCAGTGGAGTTCTCGGTGTTTCCGTCGCTGTTGCTGCTGCTGACGCTGATGCGCCTGGCGCTCAACGTGGCCGCCACCCGTCTCATCCTGATGCATGGGCACGAGGGCGTCGAAGCCGCCGGCCACGTGATCATGGCGTTTGGGCAGTTTGTCGTCGGCGGCAACTTCGTGGTGGGCATCGTGGTGTTCCTGGTGCTCATCGCCATCCAGTTCATCGTCATCAACCACGGCGCGGTGCGCATCTCGGAAGTGACCGCGCGCTTCACCCTCGATGCCATGCCCGGCCGGCAGATGGCCATTGACGCGGACTTGAACGCCGGGGCCATCAACGAGGGCGAGGCTCGCTTGCGTCGCGACCGCGTGCGCCGTGAGGCGGACTTCTACGGCTCGATGGACGGCGCGATCAGGTTCACGCAGCGCGACGCGCTGGCGGCCGTGCTCATCACCGGCGTCAACATCGCGGCGGGCCTCGTTATTGGCGTGTTCCAGCATGGGGTGGACGTCGGCACCGCTGCCAAGACCTACACCATCCTGACCATCGGCGAGGGGCTGGTGACGGCGATTCCCGCGCTGCTCGTCTCGATGTCGGGCGGCCTGATCACGACGCGCGCGGCGTCGGAATCGCATCTTGGCGACGAAGTCGCGGCGCAACTGCTGGCGCGCTGGCGGCCGCTGGCGGCGGCCGCTGGTGCTCTGGTGGTGCTGGCGCTCATCCCGGGCCTGCCGAAGTTGGCCTTCTTCATCGTCGCCCTGCTGCTCGGCGGCGCCGCCTATGCGACCCGCGACGGCGGGGCACCGCCGGCGACGGCCTCCGAGGCGCCGGTGCCGGCTCCCGATGTGCTCGACGGCGCAGTGAACATCGACCCGCTCAGCGTGGAAGTGGGCTACGCCCTGGTCTCTCTGGTCGACGAGGCCCAGGGCGGCACGCTGCTCGCGCGCATCCGGTCGGTGCGCCGGCAGGTGGCGACCGAGACGGGCGTGGTCGTGCCCGCGGTGCACGTGGCCGACAACCTGCAGCTGGGACCGCGACAGTACACGCTGCTCGTCAAGGGCACCGAAGTCGCGCGGGGTGAGATCTACGCCGACCGGTTGCTGGCGATCAACCCCGGCACCGCCGCCGGCGGCATCGACGGCGTGACGACGCGCGAGCCGGCGTTCGGTCTGCCGGCCATCTGGATTGCCGTCGAACAGCGGGACCGGGCGTCGGCCGCGGGTTACACGGTCGTCGATCCGACGACGGCTCTGTCGACCCATCTGTCCGAGATGATCCGGGTGTTCCTGCCCGAACTGCTCACCCGGCAGCACACCAAGGAACTCGTGGACCGGGTGCAACAGACCTCGCCCAAGCTGGTCGAGGAGCTGGTGCCGAAGATTGCGTCGATTGGCGACATCCAGCGCGTGCTCAGGCAACTGCTGCGCGAGCGCGTGTCGATTCGCGACCTGACGACCATTCTGGAGGCGATTGCCGACGCGACGCCAGGCGCCAAGGACCCCGACGGCGTGGCCGAGGCCGTGCGCATGGCGATTGGCCGGTCGATCTGCCGGCCATATCAGACCGACAAGGACGAGCTGCCGGCCATCTCGCTCTCGCCCGCACTCGAGGAACGCCTCGTGTCGTCGATCGTCAAGACCGACC
>JANORI010000024.1:0-1959 GCA_031415235.1 Acidobacteriota bacterium
AGGCTGTTCAGATTCATGCCGTCGACCTGCAGGGTGGTGTCGGTCTGGCGCGACCCGTTGACGGTCATGTAGATCTGTTCCACCTGCTGGTTGCCGCCGACGTCGGTGTTGCTCATCCTGATGCCCTGGATGAGCGCGGCCATGCCGCTGACGTTGCGTGCCGTCGGCACCGCGTCCATCAGCTCGCGGCTGATCATCACGCTCTTCTGCGTGTTCGACACGTCGATGAGCGGCGTGCTCGCGGTGACGGTGATCGATTCCTCGAGCGTGCCGATCCGCAGTTCGGCATTCACCGTGGCCGTGAAGTTCGCGGGCAGCTCGAGCCCCTCCTGGCGGGTCGTATTGAAGCCGGGCAGCGTAAATGTGACGCTGTAGACGCCCGGGCGAAGATCGATGATCGTGTAGCGTCCTTGATCGTCGGTGACGGCAGAGCGTACCTTCTCGATGAGCACTGGACTGGCCACTTCGACGCTGACGCCCGGCAAGACGGCGCCGCTGGTGTCGCGAACCGACCCGCTGATGGCGCTCTGGGCGAACGCGGCGCCCGACCCAAGCCACACAAAGACTAGAACAAGGCACGCGTGGGAAAAGAACCCTCGACTCATCTGCACCCTCCTGCCCCGAGACCCTGTCCCACCTTCGTCGGCGAATCGTTGCACGTCGCAGCAGTGGTGACGCCGACGACGCTTCGAGATTCTGTAATAGCGCTGAACCGATTGACATACCTCGATAGAGGTATCCGCCTGCTGGCAGCCCCGCCGCCGGGTCGACGCTGATCGGAGAGGAGCCGTCTCTCGCTACTCCAGCCCAAGCACCTGGAAGCGCCCGTGCTGGCGGAAGTGGTGGTCGAACGTGAACGCTCGCGAGACGCGACGTGCGTCGAGGACGGCGAACGATATCGCATCGCAGAGGGTCCAGTCCTTGTCGCCGTGCCGGGCCAGAATGTCCTTCGCGCGTTGTTCCTCAGCGGGCAGCACGGCAATCACTGGAAGCCCCGCGGTCAGCAGCCACTGACGTGCCACGGTGCGTCCGAGCTTGCGAAGCAGGAGCGCGTGGGCCTCGGCTTCGATGTAGTTGGTGATGAAGCTCGGACGACGTTCCCGCGCGATCTGAGAGGCGACGTCCACCGCGCGCGGGTGGTCCGCGTCATCGGCGTCGAGCAGCGCGAGGATGGCGCTCGAGTCCCAGAGGACGCCCCGCGTCATTTGTCGAGGATCGCGTGCTTGTCACGGGCGCCGGGCGCGTTCCCGCCGCCACGTCCCGCGCCGACGAGGCGAAAAATCGGATGGTCCTCGGTCAGCGGCGGCACCGCTGCGGCGGCGGCGGCACGACGCGGTCGCTTCCGCGCCGCGTCAGCCGGCACGAGTCGGCGCCCGCCTCGGCGAACGCTGGGTATGTCGCCGCGCTGAATCAAGCGCCAGACGGTCGACCGCGACACTCCGAGCGCGCGGCCCGCCTCCTCGACGGTGATCAGTGCCTGGGGCATAGGTCGGGATCGTATCACCGATCCTCTCATCGTCTCACCGTCTCAGTTCACTGAGAGTCACCCTGACGCCTCGGGACCAATCCCCAGTCGTGGAGCTGCCGTGGAGACTGATCCAACCCCGGCGTCCTCAGCACACACCCCGAATCCCGCGACACGGCTTGCCATCCGCGTGATATGGTGCCCTGGTTTTTCGCTCGAAGGTCAGTTGGGCCACCAGCCGGAAGGGGGCAGCCATGAGGATCTTTTTTCGCTACGCGGCGGCGACTCTTGTCGTTGCCGTCGTCGTCGGCGGCGGCTACTGGGCCGTGACCTGTCCCTGCGGGGGCGTTCCGGGATTCGTGTTGCGAGGTGAGGTGCACGACGCACCGGTTCAGGACTGGCGCTTCGCCAACGACGTGTCGCTGTGCCAGATTCAGATCAACATCGGGTGGCTGCCTCACTCGGTGAACTTGAATTGCATGGCCACGCCGGCC
>JANORI010000025.1:0-2174 GCA_031415235.1 Acidobacteriota bacterium
TGATCTTCGTCTCGCACGATCGCTACTTCGTGGAGCGGCTCGCCACCAAGGTGGTGGAGATCGGGGGCGGCCGCGCACAGGTGTATCCCGGTGACTACGCGGCGTTCCTCTGGAGCAAGACGCAGGGTGGCGTTGTGGCAGCGACGGCGGCCGCCGCCAGGCCGGTGGGCCGGCCGGCACCGGCGTCTTCGCGCAAGGCCCCGCCCGCGCCGGCCGCCGGCAGCGCCCAGGACCACGAGCAGCGCAAGCGGGAGGCGGCCGAGCGCAAGAAGCGCGAGCGGGCCTACGAGACCCTGGCCACCAGAATCAGCGAACTCGAAGGGCGCATTACCGCGCGGGAAACCACGGTGAAGGCCGTGGAAGCGGACATGGCCGCACCCGGGTTCTACGACCGCCACGAGACGTCCAAGCCGGTGCTCGACCGCCATCAGGCGCTCATGTGGGAAGTCGGCGACCTGCTCGGTCAGTGGGAGATGCTGCAGGCCGAAGCCGAGGACTTGCGGGCGGCCCTGCCGTCTCAATAGCTGCCAGTTGGCCGACCGCGACTGGTCAGAATTCGTCATGCGAGATCGGCCCTACTGACGTTTTTGTATTCGCGTGTGCTGGTTTGACACGGCCAACTTGAAGAATTCGGGCACGATTACACATTTCGACCCCTCTACCCCCTCCTGAATCGTCATTGTGGTGACAGGCACGACAGTTGCGTATGTCGCAGACAGTCGATCCATGCCTGCCCCTAAAATCGCTATCACACGTCGCCCCGCGAAAGCGTCGGGAGTGTCGGTGCGCTCCGGTACCGCCCACCGCGCGCCCATTGCCGCGGCGCATTTCGTCGACGACGCGTTTTTCCGCCACCTCGTAGCACACATGCGCAACGGCGTGCTGGCCATCGACCGGGCCGGCGCACTCGTGCTCATCAACGACGAGTCGTGCCGCATCTTCGGTCTGCCGGCCGGCGAGGACTACCTCGGCCGTCCCTTTGCCGAGGTCTTCCACCCGCACCCGGCCATCGTCCGGGTACTGGCCGGCGCCTACGAACTGGCGTTCCTGCCAAACCGCGCCGAACTGCGCCTGACGCCCTCCGACAAGGTGCTCGGCTACACGCTCTCGCTCATCCGCAACAGCGAGGGGCTCACCATTGGCGCCGCGATGTTCTTCAAGGATCTGACGCGCGTGGAACAGCTCGAGGAACGGGAGCGGTTGCGCGACCGCCTGGCCGTCCTCGGCGAGATGGCTGCAGCCGTCGCCCACGAGATCAAGAACCCGCTGGCCGGCATCGAGGTGATGGCCGGCCTGCTGCGCCGGCAGTTGCGCGACAACGCCCAGGCCACGGCGCTCGTCGGCGACATCATGAACGAAGCCAAGATGGCCAACGCCATCGTGCAGGAGATTCTCGACTTCGTGCGGCCGGTGCGCCTGCAGATGGAACGCACGTCGGTGACCACGGCGCTGCAGGCCGCAGTGACGATGGCCGACGGCAAGGCCACCCGGGGGGCGGTGGCCGTACGGCTCGAGCTCGCCGACAGCCTGCCGCTCATCGACGCCGACTCGACGCAGCTCATGCAGGTGTTCGCGAACCTGCTCATCAACGCCTACGAGGCGCTGAACGGCGCCGGCTCGGTCTCGATCACTGCGCGCGAGGTCACCCGCGAAGAAGACGGCGCACTGCCGCTCGACGGCCTGCACCCGATTCCGACCATCGTGGTCGAGGTGACCGACGACGGTCCCGGCGTGCCCCCCGAGCTGGCCGACAAGATCTTCAGTGCCTTCTTTACGACCAAGGCCCAGGGCTCCGGACTCGGGCTCGCGATCGTGCGCAAGATCGTCGATGCCCACGACGGGCGCATCGATCTCACGAGCCGGCCGGGCACCGGTACGAAGTTCCGTGTCACGCTCCCCGTGAGCGGCGATGCGCGCGTGTGGTAGGAGCAGACCGATCATGAGTCGAATTCTTGTTGCCGACGATCACGACGCGTTGCGGCGGGGCCTGGCCCTGGCGCTGCGCACGGCCGGCCACGACGTGGAAGAGGCCCCCAACGGCAACGCGGCCATCGAGCGTCTGCACAACGGCTACTTCGACGTGGTCGTCAGCGACCTGCGCATGGGCGGGTCCGACGGCATGGACGTGCTGCGCACGACCCGCACCACGCATCCCACCTCGTCGGTCATCCTGA
>JANORI010000026.1:0-20677 GCA_031415235.1 Acidobacteriota bacterium
CGCGGACGCGTGTTTCTGGTCGGCGGCGCCTGCGCCGTATGGTTGGACTGGCGTTCCACGACGCTCGACATCGATCTGGACCTCGACCCCGGACTCGACGCGCTGCTCCGCGAGATTCCGACGATCAAAGAAGAACTGCACGTCAATGTCGAACTGGCGTCGCCGGCGCATTTCATTCCTGAGCTGCCGGGCTGGCGCGACCGCAGCCCGTTCGTCGTCCGCGAGGGGTCGATCGACTTCCACCACTACGACTTCTATGCGCAGGCCCTTGCGAAGATCGAACGCGCTCACGCACGAGATGTCGCGGACGTGCGCGAGATGACGGCGCGGGGCCTCATCGAGCCGGCTCGCCTCCTGGTGTTCTTCGAACAGATCGCGCCGGGTCTCTACCGCTATCCTGCCATCGACCCGGCGTCCTTCCGGCGCGCCGTCGAGCAGACGGTCCAGACGCTCGAGGGCTGAGGCCCGCGTCACTGGGAGCCCGCCAGCGCGGCCGTTTCCCTCGCTACGCGAAGCGATCGGCGCCGTACAGGCGAACCGGCGCCACGGCCGAAGACCCTGGCGCCGGCACGGCACCTGCGCAGCCCGAGAGGGCTGGCGCGCTACTTCGACGACGTGGCCGGCGCCACCATGCTCATCTCCGCGTCGTAGATCGTGATGTCGCGGCTGACGACCGTGATCAGCCCCGGCGGGTTCAGCGCGTTGAAGGCCGTCAGTTCTGCAGGCGACATCACGCGGTCGGTGGGCCGCCCCTTTTCGAGATCGGCGTAGCTGGCATAGAAGGTGTTCGACACGAACGTCCCCGGCTGGCCGCCGAAGATGACCTGTCCGGCGGTGCGGTGATGACCGGACTTCTTCGCAGCTTCGAGAAAAGCCTTTACGTACGTCAGATACTCGGCATTGCGACCAGGGGCAATACGCACCGTGTAGCGTTCGGCCATCTTCGGCGCCGGGCTGCCAGCTGGGTCCCAGCCCATGTCGAGCCGCTGCCGTCCGATGTAGACATTGGTCGACTCGGTTAGCGCCGCGATCTTCTTACCGAACGCGGTGAAGGCTGCATCGCCCATGCCTTTCTGTGCGGCACTCGGACTGTCTCTGTCCGCCAGGCCGTTGTGCAGCACGATGCGCAGCACACGATTCGTGTTGCCCGTGGCGAACCGCCAGACCTGACTGCCGGCCAGGCCGCCCTTCTTCGCCGCCGGGTTCAGTTCCTTGGAGATGAGCGCGCGGAACTCCGGCATCATCCCGGGTTTCACGCTGTACGTGGTGGCCGTGTACCAGGACCCGACCGCGCCGGGTGCCTGGGCCTGTCCGGCGACCTGCCACACCGCGAGCCCGACGAGCAGTGCTGCAAATGCGAGGCGCTTCATGTGCTGTCCTCCTGGAGAAGCCGCAAGAGCCAGCCCCTCGGGTGTGACGAGTGAACGACGGATCCAATCAGAGAACCACGGCGGACGATACACCAAAACCATGCCCTGCGCGCATGCATTTGATGAGCCCGCGGCCGCTCGCGGGCGGGGAGGGGTTCGGCGGCGAAATCTGAGCACCGCGAGCTCTGCCGGTCGCCCAGCCATGCGGAGCTCTTGGCAGCGCACGTCGCGTCAGCCCGGCATCGCGGAGCGAAGTTGAGCCGACGAGCCCCTCCCCGCCCGTGCGCGATCAGCGCATCGGACCTGCTTAGTGGCCCGCGTCGCGCTACCGTCCCGCCGCCGCTCGTCCGGCCTTGATGACCTCGTCGTTTGGCACGAGCAGGCCCAGGAACCCTTCCTTCACGCGCTGCGCCACGTCGTCCTTGCTTGCGGTGATCATGTTCACGAGCTTCACCCGCTTGGTCTCGACGAGCAGTTCCTGGTTGCCCTTCTCCGCCGCCACGCGGTCGCCGTTGAGTGCGCCGGTCAGGCTGCCGATGCCGCACGCCAGTACGCTGTAGCCGCCGATGTCGGCGATGTCCTTGGCCTGCGCCACGGCGCCCGGATCCTCGAGCATCAGCATCCCGATCACGGTGCCCGTGGGATTGCTGGCCGACCAGACGTTGGCGCGCGAATCGGCGAAGAGGCTCATGGCCTGGCGGCCCTGGTCGAGGTTCTCGATGTGCGGCAGCGTGATGCCGTCGGCGCCCATCGCCAGAATCTCCTTGATCCGCTGCAGCGTGACTTGCGGCCCCGCGTCCACGAGCGAAGGGATGCGCACCAGCATGGTCTTGCGTCCGGGCGTGCCCCTCTTGCCGAGGCCCTCGCTGATGGCCATGACCGCATTCCGGTCGTAGCTGCCCTCGAGGTTCAGGAACACGAAGTCGATAAGCGGATTGGCGGCGAGCGCCTGACCGCCAGCCACGGTGTACACGGCCGGGCCACGGTTGGGACCACGCGGCGCGGGATTCTCATCGGGCACGAACACGCCGAAGGCCGTCTTGCCGGCCGACCACAAGTCGATCACGGCCGGACGCGCGCCCGCGGCGCCTTGCGCGCGCGCGGAACCCGGCGCCATCGCCACTGCCACCACCAGACACGTCACCGCGATCCGCCGCATCGACATCACTGACCTCCTCTTGAGGTGACGATTCTATCCGGTTCACCCGCCCGTCACGACCCGCCCTGCCACGTTATGATGGAGCTGTCGTGCGTCGCTTCTTCGCCTTCGTGTGCGCTGCTCTGGCCAGCGCTGTCGCCGTCGCGACGTTGCCCGCGCAAGCGCCGCTGCCAGCACCGCTCACGCTGTTGAGTGCGCAGGGCCGGCGCCCGCTCACCGTCGTGAGCGTCAACGGCACCGAGTACCTGGCGCTCGACGAACTCGCGGCGGGCCTCGGCCTGACCGTGCGCGACGACCGCGTCACGGGCGGCACCACCGTCGCCTTGCGTGCCCGCTCGGCCATCCTCACGCCCGGTCGCACGGTCGTCTCGGTGCAAGGCCGGCTGGTGTCGCTGGCGGCGCCGCCGCTGCGTCAGGACGGCCGCGTAGTCGTCACCGCGGAGTTCGTGACGCGCGTGCTCGCGAGCGTGCTGGACCAGCGCATCGAGCTGCGGCGGGCAGGCCGGTTGCTGGTGCTGGGCGATCTACGGGTGCCGCGCGTGGTGACCCGCGGCGAGTACGGCGCCAACGCCGCGCAGATCACGTTTGAAGCATCCCCCGCGACCGAGGCGACGGTCACGGTCGCCGGCGGGCAGGTGACGGTGACTTTTGCCGCTGACGCGGTCGATGCCGCCATTTTGACCGTGCCGATGCAGGGTCTCCTGCAGTCGATCCGGACTGGCGACGGCGCGCCGACGCTGACGCTTGTGACGGGCCCGCGTTTCGCCTCGCACCGGGCGTTCACGCAGGCGGTGGATGCCGGCACGAGCCGGCTCGTGATCGACCTGATGGCCGCCGGCGCCGACGGGCTGACGCCAGCCGCGGCTGCCCCGGCCGCGCCCGCGGCTACGCCACCCGCGCCGCCGTCGGGGGCGACGCCCGTCCCCTCGGCTGGTCTGCTGCCTTTTGACCCGGCCAGCTCGACCGGCGTGCGCACGGTCGTGATCGACCCGGGCCACGGCGGTGAGGCCAACGGCACCGAGGGCCCAGGCGGCACGCTGGAGAAGATCGTCACCCTGCAGGTCAGCCGCAAGGTGAAGGCGCTCATCGAGACTCGGCTCGGGTTGCGCGTCGTGATGACCCGGGATGACGATCGCACGCTCGATCAGGACGCGCGCGCGGCCATTGCCAACAACAACCGCGCCGACCTGTTCGTGAGCATTCACGCCAACGCTGCCGGACGGGCCACCGTGAAGGGTGCCGAGGTGTATTACTTGAGCGTCGACCGCGCCGACCTCGAAGCGCGACGGCTCCTGCAGGATCCGGCGCAGGCGCTGCCGCAGCTAGGCGGCGGCACGCGCGCCATCGAACTCATCTTGTGGGAAACCGCGCAGATGCGACACCTGGAACAATCGGCCGCGCTGGCCACGCTCGTCGAGGCCTCGCTGCGGACGCGCGTCGAGATGAGCCCGCGGCCCGTCCAGCAGGCGCCGTTTCGCGTGCTGGTGGGCGCCAACATGCCGGCGGTGCTCGTGGAGATCGGCTACCTGTCGCATCCAGGCGAAGAGAAAGCGCTCGCCTCTGGCGAGCATCAGGACCGCGTCGCCCTGGCCATCTTCGACGCCATCAGCACGTTTCGCGAGCGGCGCGAGCGTCCCGCCCCATGAGCCGGCCCCGACTGCTGATGGCCGTGGCCACCTGTGCCGTGGCCGTGGGACTGGGATGGGCACTCTTTGCGGCGCTCGGGCGACAGCTCGCCTCGCCGACGCCCGACGCCGAGCCGCCGGCACAGGTGGCCAACGCGTCCTCAACCGCAGGTCCTCGTATCTCGGCCACGCTGTACTTCGTCGCCGCAGACGGCGTAAGCCTCGTGGGCGTGGCGCACGACGTGCCGCTTGGCACGACGCCCGCGGCGCAGGCGCGCGCGCTCGTCGAAGCGCAGCTGGGCACCGAGCCCGAAGCGCCCCTCGGACGCGCGGTGCCGAAAGACGTGACCGTGCGCGGCGTGTTCCTGCCGGGCCGCGACGACGCGTACGTGGACCTCGACAGCGCGTTCGTGACCGCGTTGCCCGGTGGCTCGCACAACGAGCTGCTCGCCGCCTATGCCATCGTGTCGGTGCTGACGACGAATCTGTCGCCAGTCACGCGCGTGCAGATCCTGATCGATGGCCGCGAGGTCGAAACGCTCGCGGGTCACGTCGATCTGCGCGAGCCACTACGCAAGAATGAAGGGCTGATTCGTACTCCATGACCAGACAATTCGATCGCGCGCCTGGGGACCTGCGTCCCGTCACCATCACGCCCGGCTACCTGGCACACGCGGAGGGCTCGGTGCTCATCGAGGTGGGCCACACAAAGGTCATCTGCTCGGCGTCGGTCGAGGACAAGGTACCGCCGTTCCTGCGCGGTACGGGCAAGGGCTGGGTCACGGCGGAGTACGGCATGCTGCCCCGCGCCACCAACACGCGCAACACGCGCGAAGCCTCGCAAGGCAAGGTCGGCGGCCGCACGATGGAGATCCAGCGCCTGATCGGCCGCTCGATGCGGGCTGTGGTGCGCATGGAACGGCTGGGCGAGCGCACGATCTGGCTCGACTGCGACGTCATTCAGGCCGACGGCGGCACGCGCACCGCGTCGATCACCGGCGCCTTCGTCGCCATGGTGCTGGCGTTCGGCAAACTGCGCCAGGGCGGCCAATTGCCGACGATCCCAGTCAACGACTACGTGGCGGCCACCAGCGTGGGCATCGTAGGCGGCATGCCACTGCTCGACCTGGCCTACGAGGAAGACTCGAAGGCCGATGTGGACATGAACATCGTGAAGACCGGCGATGGCCGTTTCGTGGAGATCCAGGGCACCGCCGAAAGCGAGCCTTTCGATGCGGCCGCCCTGGCGGGACTGCTCGACCTGGCCACCGCCGGCATCGACCGCCTGATTGCGGCGCAGCGCGTCATCTGCGCACCCATCATGGGCCGGTAAATGCGGCCGCTGCTGCTGGCGACGACCAATCCCGACAAAGTGCGCGAAGTGCGAGGGCTGCTACACGGCGAAGCCGTGGAACTGAGGACGCTCGCCGATCTGCCGCCGCTGGCCGAGCCTGAGGAGACGGGCGACACGTTCGAGGCCAACGCCAGGCTGAAGGCGCTGTACTACGCCGCCGCGCACCAAGGGCTCGTGGTGTCGGAGGACTCGGGACTCGAAGTCGATGCGCTCCACGGCGCGCCGGGCGTACGCTCGGCGCGCTACCTGTCGGCCGGAGCCTCGTACGCGGAACGCTTCGCCGACATTCTGCGGCGGCTGGAAGGCGTGCCCGACGTGGGCCGGACGGCGCGCTTCGTGTGCGCGCTGGCGGTGGCCGACGGCGCCCGGGTGTGCTTTGAGTCCCGAGGCGTGGTTGAGGGCCGCATCGCGCACCTCCCAGCCGGCAGCGGCGGCTTCGGCTATGACCCGATCTTCGTCTACCCACCGCTCGGGTGCACCCTTGCCGAGGCCGGCGATCACAAGGCCGCCGTGAGCCACCGTGGCCAGGCCATCGGCGCCCTGGCCCGCTGGCTACACGACCTGAAGTAGTCTCTCAGCCAGTTTCGACCGGCAGCGTCGATCGTCACTTCGAAGACTCAGAAGCTACCGTCCGACGCGCCGCCGTCCGCGTAGCTCAGCCTCGCGGGGCCATGCCGAGCCCGCGCATCTCGTGTTCCACGAGATGCCGCAGCCCTTCATCGAGACTACGCGGTGCAAATCCCCACCGCGCGCTGGCCTTCGCGTGCGATCCAAAGTAGGTCACGCCCGCCGCCACGCGCAGAGTCTCCGACGACAGGCCGGGCGGCAGATTCACGACCGACTCCACAGCCCCGAGGATCGTCGATGCGCCGCGGAGCAGCCACGGCGGCACACTGACAAGTGGCGCAGCGCGTCCGCTGTACTTCGACGCGACCCGAAGCGCATCGCGCAACGTGTGCGGTGGTCCCGCGATGATGTAGCTGTCGCCTGCCACGCCCTGCTCCATCGCCTCGATGTGGGCCTGTGCTGTGTCGTCGATATGCGCCCAGCAGTAGGCCGTGCGCGCCGGCACCAGCGGCATGCGACGGCGCAGGTGATTGACGAACACGTGGCGGATGGCGCTCGTGTCGCCCGGGCCGTACACGACCCCCGGCAGCACCGCCACGAGTGGCAGTCCGTCGGCCATGGCCGGCGCGGCCACCTCGTAGTGTGCTCGCCACTTGCTCCGGTCGTAGACCGACAAGTGCGGCCCGTCGTACCGGTAGGTCTCGTCGACGAGCTCGCCGTGCGTGTCGGAGAAGATCGCGACCGTGCTCGTATAGACGCCCTTGGGAATGCGCAACTCGCGCATCACCTCGAGCACGTGGCGCGTGCCCTCCACGTTGATGGCCGTGGCCAGCGCCGCGGCCTTGGGCGCACCCGTCTTGTACCAGCCGGCGATGTGGAATACGCCGTCGGCGCCGCGCATTGCGGCACGGATCGAGCCGTGGTCGGCGATGTCGCCCTGGTGCAATTCGGCACCGAGCCTCTTCAGCAGCGTGGCCTTGCCGGGATCGCGCACGAGCGCCGCCACCTGGTGGCCCCGGGTGAGCAGTTGCTTGGCCACTTCGGCGCCCACGAATCCGGTCGCGCCAGTGACGAAGTAGCGAGGCATGAGGGGCACAGAATAGCGCACGCGACCACGCCGATGACCGGCCGGTGCACGATTTCCACAAGGGATTTTCTCAGCCGATGAGCGTGAGGCGTGTTCAACGGATACAATGGAACGTCCGGACACCAGACCGGAGTCACCACATAGTCGGGGCGTAGCGCAGCCTGGTAGCGCACCTGCCTTGGGCGCAGGGGGTCGCTGGTTCGAATCCAGTCGCCCCGACCACTCTTCGATACTCGGGATAACACCAGGGCCACAGGTGCACTCCGTGCAGCTGCGCCTGGCCCAACCCAATGAGCAGCGGTACGACCCACGACCGGGCGCTCTGTCGTACGGCGGCTCGATGGCCTTTCGATGGATCCAGTCCGCGACCGACATCGTTCCATGGCTACCTCTAACGAGTTCCCCGCTTCCCCCGTGACCGCCCCGCCCGACGCCGGGCCGTACAGCGTGTGGCGCGATCTCCGCGACGCACTGCGCGGTACGCACCACGACTACACCAGTGGGGCACTCGGCCGGGCGATTTTCCTGCTTGCCGTCCCGATGGTCGTCGAGATGGCGATGGAGAGCCTCTTCGCGGTGGTCGACGTCTTCTTCGTCGGTCGGCTCGGGGCGGCGGCGGTCGCCACGGTCGGGCTGACCGAGTCGTTGATGATCGTGATCTACACGCTCGCCTTCGGCTTGAGTATCGGCGCGACGGCGACCGTGTCGCGCCGCATCGGCGAGAAGGACTACGACGGCGCCGGGCGCGCGGCAGTACAGGTGCTGATGCTCGGCCTGCTGATCTCGGCGGCGCTCGGCCTGCTCGGCGCGGTCTTCGCCCCGCAGTTGCTCATGTTGATGGGCGCCGACGCCGAGGTGATCGCGACCGGGAGCGGATACGCGCGTTGGATGCTCGGCGGCAGCGCCACCGCGTTCCTGCTCTTCGTGGTGAATGCCGTCTTCCGCGGCGCCGGCGATCCTGCAGTCGCGATGCGGATCCTGATCGTCGCAAACTCGATCAACATCGTGATGGATCCGGTTCTGATCTTCGGACTCGGGCCCTTCCCCGCGCTCGGCGTGACGGGCGCAGCCATCGCGACGACGTGCGGGCGTGGCGTGGGCCTCCTTCTGGCACTCGGCATGCTCGGGCGCGGCACCGGGCACCTCGCGGTGACGCGCGCGCATCTTCGTGTGGAGCCGGCCACCATGTGGCGGATTGCGCGGTTGAGCGGGATGGGCACCTTCCAGGTCGCGATCGGGTCGATGAGCTGGATCGCACTGGTGCGTGTGGTCTCGAGCTACGGCGCCACGGCGATGGCCGGCTACACGATCGCGATCCGGCTGGTGATCTTCGCGTTGATGCCGGCCTTCGGACTCGGTGGAGCTGCAGCCACGATGGTCGGGCAGTCCCTCGGCGCCGGCAAACCCGAACGCGCCGAGCAGGCCGTCTGGACCGCAGCGAAGTACGACGTGGTCTTCCTGAGTACGATCGGGTTGGTCTTTCTGTTCTTCACGCCGCAGATCGTGGGACTCTTCACGCGCGATGACGCGGTGGCGGCAGTCGCGATCTACGGCCTGCGGGTGATCTCGCTCGGCTTCCCGCTCTTCGCCGCCGGGATGGTGCTCGAGCAGTCGTTCAACGGCGCCGGCGATACCTGGACGCCGTCGTGGCTCAACCTGCTCGCGTTCTGGATCGTCCAGATCCCGCTGGCCTGGTTCCTGGCAGAGCCCGCCGGGCTGCATGAGCGCGGGGTGTTCATCGCGGTGACCGTCGCATATTCGGTCTTGGCGGCAACGAGCGCGATCCTGTTCCGGCGTGGGAAGTGGAAGTCGACCTACGTCTAGTGGCACGGACCCGCGCGTGCGCGCCTGCGCCCGTGCCGGGCCGCGCTCGTGGCCCGTAGTTGTTCGAAAGCGTGACTTCGGTGCCCGACATCTCCACGGCCTGCCCGAGGTACGGCACGAGCTTGGCGTACTTATCGCCATCGCGCCCCAGATCTTGAAGAGCCCGTCTCCATCGCCGAGGATGCCGACCGCCGCGCCCTTCTCCAGGATGCAGATCTTCGCGCACTCCACGTGCGCCGCACCAGTGCCCTCGGCCACGCCCTTGTGCTTGTAGCAGGAGATGTCGACGATTTCGCCGGTACGCGTCCTCGGCGCGCTGCGCTTGATCACGGGATCCTGCGCCGACAGCGGGGCTGAACACAAGAGCCATTGCGGCGAGGAAGGCGGGCTTCATGGCGTGGCGATACGCCTCGTCCTGGGGCTCTGTAACGGGAGTATCTTGCCCCAGCTCTGGCCGGCCTGGGGCCGTCGCCGTCCCGTCGCCGTCCTTGACAGCGCTCGCGGCAAGGCACATCGTGTCATAGTCCGCCAGTGCCAGTTGCTGGTCGGACACGCGCCACAGGAGGCGGCATGAAGAGACTCTCGCGATTCCAGGTGGTGGTCGGCGTGCTGGCCGCGATGCCGTGGGTGGTCACGGCGCAGCCGGCCGGATCGCCGACGCTGCGCGCGACCCTGGATGCGTACATCGATTCGCATCAGCGCCAGGTCGTGAATGAGCTCGTCGAGCTGGTCTCGCTTCCCAACCTCGTCGGCGACGCCGAGAACATCGAAAGGAACAGCGCCTACCTGCGCGGGCTGCTCGATCGGCACGGCTTCCGCGCCGAAGTGTTGCGGACGGGAGGGAATCCGTTCGTGTACGGCGACCTTCGGGTGCCGGGCGCGACCCGCACCGTTCTGCTGTACGCGCACTACGACGGCCAACCCGTGGATGCGCCGCGCTGGAAGCAGCGGAGTCCGTTTATCCCGATCCTCCGCGATGGACGGATGGAAGAGGGTGGCAAAGAAATCGCCGGGCTCAAGACGCTGACCCGGTTCAACCCGCAGTGGCGCCTCTACGGCCGGTCCGCCGCCGACAACAAGGCGCCGATCGTGGCCCTGTGTGCGGCGTTGGATGCGCTGAAAGCCAACGGCGTCGCGCTCACCTCCAACGTGCGCGTGCTCATCGATGGCGAACTCGAATCCGGATCGCCGAGCCTGGCCGAGGTGCTCTCGGCGCACCGCGACAAGCTGGCCGCCGATCTGCTGGTGCTGCTCGACGATCCCGTTCATCCGCGCGGAGGACCCACGGTGGTGTTCGGCGCACGCGGGGTCCTCGGCATGGAACTCACCACCTTTGGTCCGAAGGTCGGCGTTCACAGCGGGCACTATGGCAACTGGGTGCCGAACCCGGGCATTCGTCTCGCGCGTCTGCTGGCCTCCATGAAGGACGATGATGGACACGTGCTGGTGAAGGGTTTCTACGACGGGATCGAGCCGCTGCACCCCGACGAAGAGGCCATGCTGCAATCGGTGCCGGACGATGCCCCCGGCCTCATGAAGCTGTTTGGGATGGCGTCGCCCGAAACCCCGGGGCTCACGCTGCAGCAGGCGCTGCAGCGGCCGTCGCTGAACATCCGTGGGCTGTCGAGCGCGTACACGGGCGCCGATGCCCGCACGATCATTCCCGACACGGCCACCGCGGCTCTCGACCTGCGCCTCGTGAAGGAAACGCCGGTGCGCGCGATGGTCGAGAAGATCAAGACCCACATTCGGGCGCAGGGGTATTTGCTCATGGAGACGGACCCCGACGACCTGACCAGGGCCCGCTCTCCTCGGATCGCCAAGCTCGTGATCCGTGGAGGCACCGATGCCTTTCGCACGTCGCCGTTGCTGCCCGAATCGCGTCTCGTGGTGGCGACGCTCGAACGGATGTTCGGCGAGCGCCCCATCCAGATCCGCACGAGTGGCGCGACGGTCTCTGCGGCGACGGCGCTCATCGCCGCCCTGGGATTTCCGGCCGTCTCGCTGCCGATCGTGAACTTCGACAACAACCAGCACGGCGAGAACGAGAACCTGCGGCTGGGCCACCTGTTCACCGGCATCGTCTCGATCGCCGCGGTACTCACGATGTAATCGCGTTGGTTCGTCCCACCCGTTCATGAAAGAGAGGTCGACATGGATTCGACGCATCGTCGTGGATTTTTCGGTCGGTTGGCTGGCGCGGTTTCGGCCTTCGGCGTGTCGCTGACCGCGCCCCTCGCGGCGTCGGTGCAGGCACCCGCGGCCGAGACCTGGCTGAGCGGGGTGAAAGGCACGCACCGGTGCTTCTTCGACATCTCGAAGCACATGAACGGCGTCGGGCTCCTCCACGTTCTCAACTACCTGAACACCTACTCGGCGGTGTACAAGGCGGCCCCGGGACAGGTGGCCGCAGTCTCGTCGTTCTACGGCATCGGCCCTGCGTCCAGCATGCCGCTGGCATTCAACGACGCGATCTGGGCCAAGTACGGATTGAGCGAATACACGGGTCTGAAGGACGCCACCGGCAAGCCGTACGCACGCAATCCATTTCACCGCCCGACCTCCACCGAGCTGCACCTGCTGATGCAGGGCATGCAGACGCCGACCATTCCGATGTTCGCCGGCGCCATGCCGGGGCTCGGCATCGAGAACCTGCAGAAGATGGGGACCACGTTCCTCATCTGCGGCAACGCGTTCGGGGCGTGGTGCGGCGAGCTCGAGGCTCGGGGCAAGGGCAAGGCGGCCGACCTCCAGAAAGAGCTCGGCGCCAGCCTGCTGCCTGGCGTCACGATGGTACCGGCCATGGTGATCGCGATCGAACAGGCGCAGGCTGCTGGCATCGCCTACAACCGCCAGTGACGTGACGGCGCGGTCGTCTGTCCTGCAGGCGCTGACCAGGTACGATGTCGCCGTGGACAACGGCTGGCAACATTCCGCCGAGGCGTGGATCGCCGACATGGGCGAGCACGGCGAGCGCCGCGAAACGGCGAGCGCGATGGCTCGCGGCGGCGACCGGTCAGCGCGCCGCGACGCGAGCGAGGCGTCCGCCAGAGCCGGCGGCCCATCCGACCGACCCGCCAGGCCCGAGGCTCAGCGCGTCGTAGCCGTCGCCCCCGGCCGGCGTCCACGTGCGCCCGTCGTCAGCCGACCAGTCCGACCCCGACGGCCCGACGGCCAGCCAGCCGCCGCTGCTGCGGCCGCCCCGGGGCCACCACGCCACGACCGACCGAAAGCCCGACAGTCCCCGCCCGGGCTCGCGCGTCCAGGTGGCGCCGCCGTCGCTCGTCGTCGCTACGTTATCGACTGCGGCACCTTCCTGCTGATAGTTGCCGCCGACGACCACTCCGTGCGTGGCGTCGCGGAAGGCGATCGAAAAGATGCCGGTCGCCTGCCCAGTAGCAAGCGGCGTCGGCACGATGGTCCAGGTGCGGCCGTCGTCGCCCGACCGCAGCACCCTCGATGCCGTCGTGCCGATCCAGATCCGTCCATCAGGGCCCATCGCCACGTTCGTGCCACTGGCCGCGAAGGCGCCCTCGCCGGGCAGCGCCGGCGGCAGACGGTCGGCCGGCACCTGCCGCCAGTCCACGCCGCCGTTGGCGGTCGTGAAGACGACGAATCGGCCGTCCACTGAATCGCTGAAGGCCACGCCGTGCGCCTCGTCGCGGAAGGCCATGGCGTCGAGGAACATCTTCGTGTCGATGAGGGCGAGTTGCAGCGTCCACGTCGTGCCGCCGTCGCGAGTCTTGAAGATGCGCGACGCGTCGCCGGGGCCGATGCTGAGGGCATAGGCCGTCTGCGCCGTCATCCCGTCTACGTCGCGGAAGTCGAGCGCGGACGCGCCGGCGACCGGCCGTGGCTCCCACGTGCGGCCTCCGTCGAGGGTACGCAGCACGGTGCCCTGCGCCCCGCTGGCCCAGGCCATGTCGGCGGACACGGCGCTGATCCCGCGCAGTCGAACCGTGACGCCGCTCGGCTGCGGCTGCCACGCCACCGGCGTGGTCTGCCCGAACACCGTCGCCACCGCACACACCCAGACGCCCGCAAGATGCATCGAGACCATGGCGCGCATTGTCACATGCCGTCCCGGGCTTTACGGCGCCGGCCAGCGGCCCGGCGTATACGGCACACCGGCTGCCTCGATCTCCAGCTCGAACTTCCGCAATTCGGCCTCGAGCGCGCGCAGCGCCGTCACCTGGCCACTCAGGTCGTCGGCCGCGAGGTCGTAGTTCAACCGCTGCGTACCCGTCGGCGAGCCTGCAAGACCGCGCGTGCCGGCCACGGCCGAATTCACGCGCGCCTGCGTCGAGGTCGGCGCCCCCGACTCGAGACCACGCAGCGTCTCGTCACCGCGCAGCCGCCGCAGTACCGCCAGGATGCGCCCATCGAAGCGCACGGCCTGATCCAGCAGGCGCAGCCCGGCCGGCGAATCCACCAGCGCGCGCCGAATCGCGGTCGTGCGGGTGCGGATCTGATTGGCCTGTTCGAGCGCGCCCGCAAACGAGCGCTGCAGACGGAACACCCTGTCTTGAAACTCTTTCGCGGAGGTGATCGTCGCCGGCGTGATCTGCGCTGAGGAATCCGCCGTGACCACGATCGGCTGCGGGTCGCCAAGCGTGGTCGACACGCCGCCCACCCGCCGCGACAGGGCCACCGTGTAGGTACCGGGCACCACGAAGGCGCCACCGCCCGTACCGCCCGGATACGCCGGCGGATCCGTGTCGTCGGCAGTACCGCCGCCACCGCCCCCACCCCCGAAGCCACCGCCCGTGCCTGGCAGCGTGGGCGCCACGCCCCGCAGGTTCCACACGAAGCGGTGAATGCCGCGCGTGCCCGGCACCACCAGCCGGCGCACCACTGCACCGGTGGCATCGGTGATGGTCAGCAACGTCTGCGGCGCTTCTTCGTCGGCCTCGGCCGTGAGCTCGGCCTGCGTGGGATACCGCGGCGTCTCCTTCTTGTCCTCGGCGGCCTTGGCCGCATCCTGCCGGCGCTGCCCGAGCGTCTTGGGCGGGTCCTTCACCCAGTAACTCACGAGCGCGCCGGACGGTCGGTTCTCGCCCATCCAGAACTGCTCGCCCTGGAAGCCGCGCGCCTTGCCGCTCTCGGGCACCTCGAGCGCCGCGGACTTCACCGGGAAGACGTGCCCGTCCTTCTGCAGCGTGGCCGTCGAGGCCTGCCGCAGCGGGGCGTAGTCGTCGAGCACGTAGTAGCCCCGACCGAAGGTGGCGAGCACGAGGTCGTTCTCGCGCTCTTGAATCGCCAGGTCGCGTACGGGAATCGTGGGCAGATTGTTGCGCAGCCGCAGCCACGTCTTGCCCGCGTCGACCGTGAAGAACAACCCGAACTCCGTGCCCGCAAAGAGCAGAGAGGGGTTCACGTGATCCTCGGCAAACGCCAGGACCGGGCCGTTGCCGGGCAGGTCGCCCGCAATCGCCGCCCACGTGGCGCCGCGGGTCGTGCTCTTGAAGATGTAGGGCTTGAAGTCGCCGTTCTTGCTGTTGTCGAAGAGCACGTAGACGGTGTTCTCGTCGCTCTTGCCGGCAAAGAGGCGCTGCACGTAGACGCCGTACGAGCCGTAGTCGGGCAGCCCGGGCAGGCGTTCGCTGCGCCGCCAGTTCGCGCCGCCGTCGAGCGAGATCTGCACGAGGCCGTCGTCGGTGCCGACGTACAGCAGTCCTTCGCGCTTGCGCGACTCGCTCAGCGCCGAGATGTTGCCCCACGTGGCGGTGGACTGATGCTGCGCGATGGCCTCGGGCGGCCACACCTTGCCCATGACCGGCAGCAGGTTGCGATCGGTCTGGCGCGTGAGGTCTCCGCTCACCGCCCGCCAGATGCTGCCGCGATCGTCGCTGCGAAACAACTTGTTGGCACCGAAGTAGAGCCGCGACGGGTTGTGCGGGCTGATGATGAACGGTGATTCCCAGTTGAAGCGCAACGGCGGTTCGCCCCTCCCTTCTACGGGCCGGATGTTGACCCGTTCGCTGGTGCGCCGGTCGAGGCGGACGATGCCGCCGTACTGCGACTCGGCGTAGACGGTGTTGGGCTCAGTGGGATCGACGCGCGCCACGAAGCCGTCGCCGCCGGTCACGATGAACCAGTCGTTGTTGGTGGCGCCTTGCGGACCGCGCGAGCGCGACGGGCCGCCAAGCGTGCTGTTGTCCTGGGTGCCGCCGTAGATGTTGTAGATCGGCGACGCGTTGTCGACATCCACGTTGTAGAACTGCGTAATCGACAGGTTGGCGAAGTGCTTCCACAGGCGCCCGCGGTCCCAGCTTTCATAGAGGCCGCCATCGCAGCCTTCGAGCAGGTGCTCGGTGTTGCCGGGATCGATCCAGAGGTAGTGGTTGTCGACGTGCTTCGCGCGTTCGCCGAGAGCGCGGAACGTACGGCCGCCGTCGTCGGACACCTGCGTCTGTACCGTGGGTACGTAGAGCCGCTCGGGGTTCTTCGGGTCGGGGTGGATGTTCTTGTAGTACATCGGCTGCGCCTGCACGTTGCCGCGCCGCTGCCAGCTCTCACCGCTGTCGTCCGACGCGTAGATGATCGTGTTCTCCGCCGTCTCCACCTTTGCGTAGGCCAGGCCCGCGCGCGCCGGCGAGAAGGCAATCACGATGCGGCCGACGTCGCCGGTGGGCAGGCCCGTGCGCACCTTGCGCCAGGTCTTCCCGCCGTCCACCGACTTGTGCAGGCCGCTCTCGGGTCCGCCGTGGATGAGCGTCCAGGTGTGGCGCCGCCGCTGGTGCGCCACGGCCAGCAGCACGTCGGGATTGTGCGGGTCGATGGCCACGTCGCTCACGCCGGTGTGTTCGCTGATGTCGAGCACACGCGTCCAGGCCGCGCCGCCGTCGGTCGTCTTGTAGAGTCCGCGCTCGCCGCCGGCGCTCCACAGCGGTCCATAGGCCGCGGCAAAGACCACATTCGAATCGCGGGGATCGATCACGATGCGGCCGACGTGTTCCGAGGTCTTCAGTCCCGCGTTACGCCAGGTGCGGCCGGCGTCGTCGCTGCGATACACGCCGTCGCCGTAGCCCACGCTACGCTGATTGTTGGCTTCGCCCGAGCCCACCCAGATCGTGTTCGGCTGCTTCGGGTCGATGACCACCGAGCCTACGGAATACGACGCCTCGTTCTGGAAGACTGGCGTGAACGTAGTGCCGGCGTTCTCGGTCTTCCACACGCCGCCCGACGCCGCGCCAACGTACCACGTGTGCTTCTCGTGCGGATGCACGGCAATCGCGCTCACGCGTCCCGACATCAGGGCCGGCCCGACCGCGCGCAGCCTGAAGCTCGAAAACGTCGCGGCTGACAGCGGGTCGTCCTTGGCGGCGCCCCCCGTTGCAGGGGGCGCCGGCGCCGGAAGGCCTTGCGCGGCCTGAGACGGCGGGGAGGCCTGCGGGGCCTCTGGGGCCTGCGCCGCGAGACCAACAAGGCTGGCCGCGACGAGCATCGCGAACACCACAACGCGCGCGTTCATCATGCGGGGTCCTTCACGGAGATGGGCTGTCGAGCGCCGACGGCGCGAGCACTTGCCGGATTATAGGCGCGAGTTGAGCCGAGTCGGCGAGCCGGTATGATACCGGGAGACCGTATCCAACGAGGAGAGACACACATGAGAAAGCTGACGTCTACGTTCGTGCTGGTGGCTCTGGTGGCCGCCATGGTTGGGGCCCAGTCCACGGCGGGATGGAAGGTTCGCGCGGATCGCAGCACGAACGCGGCGGACCCTGACGGCGCGGGCGCCATCAAGTTCATGGCGATGGGGGGAGGCTTCCATGCGGTCAATCCGCAGGCAGCCGTCTACTGGCATCCGACCAACTCGGCGAGCGGCGCCTACACCCTCAAGGGCACCCTCACGCTCAACGAGCCCAGCAGTCACGCCAACTACTACGGGCTCGTGTTTGGAGGCAGCCACCTCGACGGTGCCGAGCAGGCCTACGCGTATTTCCTGGTCGCACAGAATGGCACCTTCCTGGTCAAGCGACGCGTCGGCGATGCGAAGACGGAGGACGTGGTGGCCAGAACCGCACACGACACGATCAAGAAGCCAGACGCCTCCGGCAAGTCGACCAACGCCCTCGAAGTGCGCGTCTCGGCCGACAAGGTCGACTACGTGATCAACGGCACGGTCGTGCACACTGGGCCGAAGGCGGGCCTGACGACCGACGGTACATGGGGCATTCGGGTCAACCATCAGTTGAACGTCACCATCACCGGGCTGGCCGTCTCCAAGTAGGGTCCGCTCGTGCCTCGCTTCGGTGTCGCGTCCGGCAATGCCGCGGCCGACGCCGGAGCGATCTGCGCGGCGGCAGGCGGGATGGGCCTGTCACCGTGCCATCCGACGACGTAGCGATCGCTGCAACGTATGGAGATTCTTCTATTGGTAACCGTCCGCTCGGCCACTCTGACTGACCTCGAGACGCTCGTTGACGGCAACGCCGCGATGGCACTCGAGACCGAACACTTGCAGCTCGACCGCAACACGTTGCGCCACGGCGTTGAGGCCGTGCTCACCGGGCGCGCGCCGGGGCAATTCAGCGTGGCCGAACACGAGGGCCGCGTCGTGGGCCAGTTGCTCGTCACCTACGAGTGGAGCGACTGGCGCAACCGGCCCGTGTGGTGGATTCAGTCCGTGCACGTCGCGGCCGAGGCCCGCCGGCTGGGAGTCTTCCGCGCCCTGTATGCCCACACGCGCCAAGCCGCACAAGCGGCCGGGGCCGGCGGCCTGCGGCTCTATGTGGATGCAACCAACACGCGCGCCCAGGCCGTCTACGTGGCCCTGGGCATGGACGGCGGCCATTACCAAGTCTTCGAAGACATGTTCAACGAGCCGCCCAAGGCGAGCTAACGCTGCTGGCGCAAGATCCGCGCCAGAGGGGTCAGACCCCTCGTCCTACTCCGCGCGAAATCCGCGCCAAAGGGGTCAGACCCCTAGCGGACGGGTAGCCAGAACGATGTCTTGACGATGAAGTAGTTGGTGCCGGTCGCGCGCAGCGAGCGCAACATGTCGCCCGCACCGACGTAATCGCCGCGCACCTCGGTGCCCGAGCGGCTCTGCTGCCACACGGCGTAAAGCGTGCTGCCGGGCCGCCATTCCCACCGCAGCACCACGTTGCTCCGGAACGACAGCGTGTTGAAGTCGCGGTTGCGCAGGGTGAACGTCGTCCCATCCGCGGTCACGGTCTGGCTCCCGTCGGGTTGGATCACCAGACCCGTGCCCGCCGTGCCGTAGAGCAACCGGTCGCGGCTCTGCGGCGTCAGCAGCTCGCCGTAGTCGTAGTAGCGACCCGACGCGGCGAACGGCTCGGCGTACACGTCGAGGTTCATGTCGGGCTTCACCGTGAGCCCGAGCCTGAACTCGGTCGAGACCGTGCTGCGGTCGATGAACGCAAAGACGTAGCGGGAGTTGTAGGTCTCTGGCCGTCCACCCGCCAGCGCGGACACGTACTGCTGCGGCTCGGTGAGGCGCTCGTAGTAGGGCTCGGCCGACAGCTGCCAGCGCGGCCCTGGCCGCACCGACAGCAGAGTGCTCACGCGGCTTTGGGCCAGGCCGCTGTCGTTGCGGCTCACGGTGGCGTTACCGGTCCACCGCGTCTGCGACCCGGCGCGATTGCCGACGGTGAGCACGGATGTCACACCCGGACCGCGGCCCATCAACGGGCCACCGCGCGTGAGTGACACGCTCGTCTGCGACAGGTCGCGACGCACCGATAGCGAGGTCGTCCAGAAATTGGCCCACGTCAGATTCACGGACGACCGCAGATATCCGGCCTGCCGCACGCCGCGCAGGGTCGTATCGGCGTTGGCGTCGGCCTGAATGGTGTAGGCGCGCAACACTCGACCTGGCTGGGTCTCGCGGTACCGCACGTTGGCGCTCGAGAGCCACCCGTCGGCGCCATTCAGAATCGCCATGTCGTTGGTTTCAAAGTCCTCGGAGTCCGCCTTGGAGCTGGCGCCAAACAGCCAGTGCCGGCCACTCAACTTGTCGAACTGTATCTGCAGCGACCAGCCGCCGAGTGCCGTCTTGGTCGGATCGAGCGGCGAGTAGGTGCGGTCGGGGCGTTGCGCAAAGTGCGCACTCGACCGCTGCACGCGCTCCATGGCCTTCTCGGTGCCGTTCACGAGCGAGCCGCCGCCCGAGGCGCGAAGTTCGTACTGGCCTCCGCGGAAGCGCAGCACCGAGTTGCCGGCCAGGGCCAGGGCGTTGCGCGCCTGCAGATCGGCTAAAGGACTGGCGTCGTCGAAGTCGCGGTGCACAGCACTGGCCAGGAGCCCGGCAGTGGACGCCTGCGTGCCGAACTCCTGCAGCACCCGGCCGACGGCGAAGTAGGTGCGCGGCCCCACCGGCACCGACTGCGTCCCAGACCGCGCAGCCGAGGCGACGTCCGCGTTTTCTTCCGCCGTGACCGCCGACAGGAAACCGATCGACGTCTTCGAGGGCAGCCGGCCGGTGAGTTTCGTCGCCGCGAGAATCGTCGTGTTCCGGGGATAGTCCACGTAGTCGCCCGTGGCGGGCCCCACCGGCCGCGCGCCGATCCGCCGCGAGTAGTAGAAGTTCGGATGGCCGATGTTGAAGAGCGGTGCGCCTTCGAGAAAGAACGGACGGCGCTCCGGGAAACGCGTCTCGAACGCCGTGAGATTCACTTCCGCCGGGTCGGCTTCGACTTGCCCGAAGTCAGGATTGATGGTGGCCTCGAGCGTGAGGTTCGGGCCGAGCCCCATCTTCACGTCCGCGCCCACGCGCCCAACCGGATTCACGCCGTCGCGGAACGGGTTGCCGCCGCTCGGAGGATAGAGGATGCTGGCCGCGGCCACGTAGGGCGAGAGCTCCAGCCGGCGCGCCGCCGGCACATCTGACACGCCGCGCAAGTCACCGAACCGCGACGCCCACGCGCGCACCGTGCGCGGGATGAGCACCCAAGTGTCTTCCTCGTTGATCGAAGGGCGAAAGCGCTGCACGTTCAAACCCCACGTCAGGTCCTGCTCGGGATTGAAGCGGAGCTGCGCAAACGGGATCCAGATCTCGACCGACCAGCCGTCGGCATCCATCGTGGTCGCCGCATCCCAGACCAGGTCGTAGGTGGCGTCAAAGCTCTCCTCGTTGTCGGTGCCGTGAAAGCGGTCCATCCGCACGCCTGCCGCGGTCACCCCGAACACGACGGACGTGCGTCGGTCGAGGAACGTGTCGAGCGACACGAGGATGCGCTCGGCCTGATCCACGACGTCGCGGCGCCCGAGCGGCGCCTGGATGCCCCTGGCGTTGCGGCTGAACATCCGCGCGCCCACGTAGAAGGCGCGGTCGTCGTAGGCGAAGCGCAGTTCCATGTCGTCGGTGGGCGGCGCGCCTTGCGTGGGCTCCTTCTGCACGAAGTCAGTCACGGCTGGCGAGGCCCGCCACACCTCTTCCGACAGCCGGCCGTCGACCGAAATGACGCCCGGCTCGACGCGCGTGGCCGACGCGCGCTTGGGAACAGGTGGCGGGGGGGCTGCCGCCTGGCCCGCCCGGGCGGGCGCAGCGACCAGGCACAGCGCGAGCGTCAGGAGAGCGGAGGGATGTCGCATCTTGGCGAGGGGCCGCATTGCGGGACAAGCGGGTCGGACGAGATGATAACCCGGCACAGCGCCACTGAGACTCGCGCGACGACCAGCCCGCCACGATCGGACAATCGCCGAGCGTCACGTGGTCCATCGGTG
>JANORI010000027.1:0-2012 GCA_031415235.1 Acidobacteriota bacterium
GATGACGCGCTCGGAGTCGACATCGTCCTAGGCCGCCCGCGGACGTCGAGTGCCCTGCGCACGGCCATGTCCGCCAATCTGGGTTTCGGCGGCGCCAACGCCGCGCTCGTCTTACGCCGGTGGAGCGAGGAGAGCGAGTCGTGAGTGACGTGCTCGAGCGGGTCGTCGTCACCGGGGTCGGTGTGGTGGTCGGCGCGTGCTGCGGCATCGACGCGCTGGCCACGGCCCTGCACGCGTCGTCGTCGCTGGCGGCCGGCGTGGAGTCGCGGTCGCCGTACCATCGCGATGGATCGGCCACCCAGGGGGTGTTGTCGACCGGCGTGGACCTGTCGCCCTGGGTACCGCCCGCGGCCGCCCGCCGGATGGGCCGCCCGTCGCTGTTTGCGGCCGCCGCGGCCCGCATGGCCCTGCTCGATGCCGGGCAGGCGGCCGCCGATGACACCACGACCACCGTCGTAATGGCGACCGCCTTCGGTGCCATCGAAGCCACCGAGCACCTGCTGCGCGTCGAGCGTCGCGAAGGTCCAGCCATGGTGTCGCCGTTCGGCTTCACCGAAAGCGTGGCGAATGCCGCGGCCGCGCACATCGCCATCGCCACCGGGGCGCACGGTCCGAACGTGACCATCGCCCAGCGCGAAGCCGGCGCGCTCACGGCCGTGGGCCGCGGCGCGCTCGAAGTGGCGTCCGGACGCTCGCGCTGCGCCCTGGCCGGGTGCGCCGAAGAGATGCCTCCGATCCTGCATGCGTTCCTCGACCGGTTCGAGGCACTGGCGCGTGGCACCGACACGATGGCCGAAGCCGCCCGGCCCTTCGACCGGCGCCGCAACGGGTTCCTCGCCGCCGAAGGCGCGGCGGTGCTGGTGCTCGAATCCGAACGCGACGCACGCGCTCGAGGCGCGCGCATTCACGCCCGCATCCGCGGTTTTGGCAGCGCCTTCGACCCCACCGCCGCGCGCATCGGCTGGGGCCGCGGGCATGCCCAACTGGGCGACGCGCTGACGCGGCTGCTCCAGCGCACGTCCACCGATCGCGCCCGCATCACGCGGATCGTATCGGGCGCGTCGGGGGCGATTGCGGGTGACCGGCTCGAAGCGCGGGTCTTGCGCGACGTCTGGCGTGGGGCGGCGTTGCCGCCCGTGCTGGCGCCCAAGGCCCACACGGGGGAGTACGGCGGTGGATTTCTCGCGGCCGCTGTGCTCGGCGCCACCCAGCCCAGCGCCGGTCCCACCGTGGGTTTCGGCGAAGTCGACCCCGAGCTCGGCGTGACTCCGCACCGCGGCGGCGCCCTGCCGGCGCCTGATATCACCCTGGTGACCAGCCTCGCCTCCGGAGGCGCGGCGTCGTGGTTGCTGCTCGAGGCCGTCTGATGCGCATCGCCGTCGCCATTCCCGCCGACGACGCGGTGCACACGGTGGGTGCCGTGGTGGCGCGCACCCTGGCCCTGGTGCCGGATGTGCTCGTCATCGACGACGGCTCGATCGACGGCACCGCCGAGGCCGCGCGGGCGGCCGGTGCGGAGGTGCATCGCGTGAGTGAGAATCGCGGCAAGGGCAATGCCCTCAGGGAGGCGTTCGCGATCCTGTTCGCGCGCGGCTTTGCCGCGGTCGTCACGGTCGACGCCGACGGCCAGCATGTGCCGGAAGAGATTCCCCGCCTGCTCGCCGTCGCGCACGACGCCGATCTGGTGCTGGGCACCCGCGATCACCTGTTCGCCGGGATGAGCCCGGTGCGCCGCACCGCCAACCGTCTGTCGTCGCAAGCCATCTCGTTTGCCGCCGGACGTCAGATCTCGGACGTGCAGACCGGCTTCCGCCTCTACACGAAGGCACTGGTTGACCGCACCGGCTTTCCCGAGGCGCGCTTCGAGGCCGAGAGTGCGGTGGTCGTGCGCGCCGTGCGCTGCGGCCTGCGGGTGACGACCACGCCCGTGAGGCTCGCCGTGGCGGATGGCCGGGCGTCGAGCCACTTCCGTCCCCTGGTGGACAGCCTGCGGATCGCCGCGGCGGTGCTGC
>JANORI010000028.1:0-1939 GCA_031415235.1 Acidobacteriota bacterium
GCGCGCCGGCGCGGCGCAGGATCCCAAGGGCAAGGAAGGCCTGGCGATGCTGACGGCCGCGCTGCTCGATCAGGGCACGGCCACCCGATCGTCTTCGCAGATTGCCGAAGAGATCGACTTCATGGGCGGGCTGCTCGGCACCGGCGCCGGCTCGGACCTGAGCTTCGTCAACACCGTGAGCATGAAAGACGGGCTGGGGGCGGCGCTCGACCTGATGGCCGATGTCGTCGTGCGCCCGGCGTTCAGCGCGCAGGAGATCGAGCGGCAGACCTCGCAGGCCGTGTCGTCGCTGAAGGTGTCGGCCGACGACCCGGATACCGTCGCCTCACAGGTGATCGACCGGCTGGTCTTTGGCTTCCATCCCTACGGGATGCCGTCTGGTGGCACGGCCGAGTCGCTTGCCACGCTCACCCGGCAAGATTTCGTCGCTTTCCACAAGTCGTGGTTCGTTCCCAACAACGCGCTGATTGCCATCGTCGGCGACGTGACCGCTGACGAGGCCTTCGGGCAGGTGCAGCGGGTCTTTGGCGACTGGACCAAGGGCGCTGTGCCGACCTTTGCGCCGATGGAGCCGCCGCCCGCGGTGAAGCGGCTGGTCGTCATCGACAAGCCGGGGTCGGTGCAGACCGAGATTCGCGTCGGTCACCTGGCCATGCCGCGTCGCAATGCCGATCATCTCGTGCTCGACCAGGTCGTGAAGATCCTGGGTGGGGAAGGCGGCAACCGGCTGCAGCAGGTGCTGCGCACGCAGAAGAGCCTGACCTACGGCGCGTCGGCCGACCTCGATGCCTACAAGCTGACCGGCGCCATCGTGGCCGAAACCGACACGCGCACCGAGGCCACGGTCGAGGCGCTGCGTACGGTGGTGGACGAGTTCTTCCGTTTGCAGCGCGAGCGCGTCTACGAAGGCGAGCTCGAAGGCGCACAGGATTTCCTGGCGGGCAGCTTTCCGCTCTCGATCGAGTCGCCTGACGCCATTGCCACTCGGGTGCTCAATCAGCTCTTTTACGAGTTGCCGCTCGAGGACCTGCCGGCGTATCCCGAGCGCGTGCGCTCGGTGACGGTCGACGACGTGCAGCGCGTGGCGAAGGCGTGGCTGAAGCCCTCGCAGCTATCGGTCGTGCTGGTCGGCGACGCCGACAAGTTCATGCAGGGCCTGACCGGTGCCGGCTTCTCGAACATCGAACGTATTCCGATCGCCGACCTCGACCTCACGGCCGCGGACCTGCGCCGGCCTGGCCGGGGCGTGCGTCCGTAGAGCCAGGTTGTCACACCGGTACCCCGCATGACCCGGGTGATGGTCTCGTGCGGCGAGCCGTCCGGTGACCACTACGCCGCCGACCTCGCGCGCGCCTTGCGAGCGGTGCGTCCCGACATCGACGTGTTCGGGTTTGGCGGCCCGCGCTGTAAGGACGCAGGCGTGCGCCTGGTCGGGGACTACACCGGCCTGTCGGTGACGGGACTGACCGAGGCGCTGCGCGTGCTGCCAGCGACGTTCCGGATGCTGCGCCGCCTGGTGGCGGCCTGCGACGAGACGCCGCCCGACGCGCTCGTGGTCATCGACTATCCCGACTTCAATTTCCAGCTCATGGCGCGACTGGCCAGGCGCGGCGTGCGCGTCGTCTACTACGTGACGCCCCAGCTGTGGGCCTGGCGGCCCAAGCGCATGGCCACCATGCAACGGCACGTGTCACTCGCGTTGCCGATCTTCCCGTTCGAGGAAGCGCTGTATCAGAAGGCCGGTGTGCCGGTGCGCTTCCTTGGACATCCGCTCGTGGATGCCGTGCCGGCGGTGCCGGCCGATCCACGTGCGGCCGCCGCCGTGCGCGACGCCATGTGCCAGGCGCTCGGGCTCGACGCCTCGCGGCCCGTCGTGGCCTTGCTGCCGGGCAGCCGCCACAACGAGCTGTCGCGGCTCGTGCCGGTGATTGCCGGCGCC
>JANORI010000029.1:0-1980 GCA_031415235.1 Acidobacteriota bacterium
GGGGTTGATGACCTTCACCAGCGTCGTGCCTGCCGTGGTCCCATCGCTGCGCCACAGCTGCGTGCCGCCAGGGCCATCACTCGCCGCGAACCATAGGTAACCCGCGAACGCGATCAACTGCTGGCCGACAAAGCCGCCAGCGCCTGGCTCGATGTCCTTCACCAGGAACGTGCCCGCATTGGCTCCATCGCTGCTCCACAGCTCCGTCCCATTGCTGCCGTTGTCGGCGACGAAGTAGACCTTGCCGTTCCAAGCAGTCAGCGTTGTCGGATGGGAGTTGGCGACGCCGGGATTGATGTCCTTCACCAGCACCGTGCCCGCAGTCGTGCCATCGCTGCGCCACAGCTCGGTGCCATTCACGCCATCGCTACCCTGGAACAGGATCGTCGACAGATCGCCGAGCGCCGCGAACTCGCGCGGATGGCTGTGCGTGAGCGGTGCGTTGATGTCCTTGAGCAGAGTCGCCGTGCTGCTCGACTGCGCAAGCCAAGGTTCGCGGCCGTGCACACCGTCATCGGCCGCCCACAGGCTTGCTCCTGCTAGCGCCGGATCAGAGCTCGCCGCGCCTGGGCGGATCTCAGGGACTGGCGTGACGGTTCCAAAGAAGAGATCCACGCTCCACAGCTCGCGCCCGCGCGCGGCATCGGTTGCCGCGAAGAAGCGACTGGGGCTAAAAGGGCCGGGCGAGGAACTCGCCGCGCCGGGATTGATGTCCATGTGCAGCTCCACCCCGGTGCCATTCAGTCTCCAGAGCTCGCGCCCGTAGGTTGCGGTTGTCGCCGCAATGAGAGGACCGAAGCCGAACGCACCGACGATGACGGGCGACGAGCCTGCGCTCCCCGGGTTGATGTCAACGACCGCGGCCGGTCCCAAGTTCGGACGGCCACTCCACCACTCGCGGCCCAAGGTCGCATGCACAGCGGAGAACCCACAATAGTCGTTCTGCCCGGGGATGAGGCTGAGGCCCTGTGGATCCGACGACGCGGAGCCAAGATTCAAGTCGCCCCACATGGTGGTCGGATCGGCGCCGGACATCGCCGGCACCACGTGCCAAATCTCGCGCACATGCGTGCCGTCGTCGGCCGCGAAGACCATACCGAAGGAGATATCCACAAAGAGCCTGAGCAACTCACGCGGCGCTGAGCCGCTCGCGCCGGGGCGAATCTCCGCGCACATCCGCACGCCGTTGGAGCAGTATTGCCACAGCTCCTCGCCCGCGGTTCCGTTGGTCGCCGCGAAGTGAACCCCGGCGAACGTTAAGGAATGGTCCCGGCGGTGCACGATGGGAGACGTGGTGGTCATGCCTGAACCGATACCAGGGTTGGCGTCGACGGCCATCACAACGTTGCCGATGGCTGTGACGTACCAGAGTTCGCGGCCCGTTGGGCGTGTCACCGCGCTGAAGTAGATGCGCTCCGTCACCCCGGCCGCCGATTTGGTCCAAGTCAAGTTGCTTGGCTCCGAGCCCGTGCTGCCGAGGGAGATGTCGCTCACGATCGTGGTTCCGGCTGCGGTGCCGTCGCTGCGCCACAGCTCGCGCCCGCGCCCGCCGTCATCGGCGGTGAAGAAGACCAAGCCGTTCATCACCGTGAGTTGCTCCGGGCTGGACGACGCGGTGCCGAGCGCGATGTCTTTCACCAGCACCGTGCCCGCAGATGTTCCATCCGTCTTCCAGAGCTCCGTGCCGTGCATGGGATCGGCGGCGACCAAGAACGTTGTCGTGGCCACACTCACCGCCTCGCTAGGGTTGGTCGAGAGCAGGCTAGCGCCGGATGCGGTCGTGACGTTGATGTCCTTGACCAGGCTCGCTGGGCCTTGGCCTGGAGGCGACGCGGCCAGCAGGGCTAGCGGGAGAAGGGGAAGGCTGACGCTGCCAAGGCGGAGGAAAGTGCGCATGTGCGATACGTGTGCGGAGGATTCAGCTCGGGCGAGTGACGCTGCAACGCGGCGCGCTGTCCTCGCTCAGCGAACCAAGAACCG
>JANORI010000030.1:0-1994 GCA_031415235.1 Acidobacteriota bacterium
GAGAAACAGCGACGGCTCGTCATGATGGCGTCCGATTACCTCGCGCGCCTTGGCCTGACTCGCGCGCCCGCGCGCTTTGATGTCGTGGCAGTGTTCCTCGACCGCGGCGGGGGGTGGTCGGTCACGGTGTTTCCCGACGCCTTCCGGCCTGGATGGTGACGGGCCGTGCCGGTGGTACTCTGAGCGGATGTCCGAATGGCGAGCCGACCCGGTAACCGGGCAGTGGGTGATTATGGTGTCCGACGCGCCGGTGCGCCTGCGGGACTTCGACCTCGACGAGCACCCTTCTGAAGCTGATGGGCCGTGCCCGCTGTGCGAGGGGCACGAGCACGCGACCGGCCGCGAAATCCTCGCCGTGCGGTCGGGCACGCCCGAGAACGGACCGGGCTGGGATCTGCGCGTCGTCCCGAACCGCGTGCCCATGCTCAGGGTCGAGGCCGGAGGCGACGCCGAGCGCGACGGCTTGTTCGAACACCAGCCTGGGCTCGGTGCGCACGAAGTGGTGGTGGAGTCGCCGCGGCACGATGCCTCGTGGTTCACGATGACCGAGGGCGAGCTCACGCGGGTGCTTCTGGCCTGGCGCGACCGGATGGCTGACCTGCGGAGAGATTCGCGTCTGCGGTCGGCCCTGGCGTTCAAGAACCACGGGGCCAAGGCTGGCGCCCGGCTGGCGCATCCGCATTCGCAGGTCGTGGCGATGCCGCGCGTGCCTCCGCGAATTGACGAGGAAATGCGGGGCGCCGAGCGCCATCATGCGTCCACGGGCCGTTGCGTCTTCTGCGACCTGGTGGCGCAGGAACTGGCGGCCGGTACACGGGTGGTGGCGACCACGCCCACCTGCGTGGCGCTTGCTCCCTACGCCTCACGCGCGCCGTTCGAGGTGTGGCTGGTGCCGCGCCAGCACGGCGCCCGCTTCGAAGCCGCGCCGGCCGACGACATCAATGGTGTGGCGGCGACCCTGCGCCTCGTGCTCGACCAGATGGACGCGCAACTGGGGCGCCCGGCGTTCAACGCCGTGCTCCATTCCGCGCCCTACGCGTCGGCCGCCGACGCGGCGTATCACTGGCACCTGGAACTGGTGCCGCGGGTGCTGCGCGCCACCGGGTTCGACATCGGCACGGGCACCGCCATCAACCCGGTGCCGGCGGAGAAGGCCGCCCGCGTGCTGCGCGGACCTGCGGGGTAGGGCCCACCACGCCCACACGCTTGCGGCTCATGCTTGCCCAATGGATGGGGCTTTGTTACACTTCGTGGGCAGTCCCGGGCGGGAATAACTCAGTGGTAGAGTGCGACCTTGCCAAGGTCGAAGTCGCGGGTTCGAATCCCGTTTCCCGCTCCAACTTTCGCCCTGTTTTCCGCGAAAGTTGTCTCGCCGAAGCTCGCGCAGCGAGCGAAGGCGGACGACTCGTGAGACACTAACCCCCAGCCGCACGATCCCCACGCAATCCCCAAGACGGCGCCGTAGCCAAGTGGTAAGGCAGAGGTCTGCAAAACCTCCATCCCCGGTTCAAATCCGGGCGGCGCCTCCAACCCCCGCCCCGGTCAGGGTCCCGGCGCTCAAGATTCCAACCCCTGTGTCAGTCTCGAGCGGTGAATCTTGGTTCTCGCCTGACCAGGCATCGTCATGGATGCGCCACCCGGCCTGTCGCTCTTCGCCTTCCACGTCTCGTGGCCTGGTGCCACGCTGGCGGACGAAGACACGGCGGCGCGCGCGCTGTGGCGCGCACGTCGGCCCGTGGCCGCGTGATGATCACCGGTGCCGTCACGCGCGGACGGCAGGCCGCGTCTGTGTGCTCAGTTTTCGCACGCACGAGCAGCAGATCGATGCCCTGCGGCAAGACCTGACCGCGGCGCTCGACGACGTGAGACCCGCGCCGTAACGTGCGTCCGCTGTGGTGAGGTCAGCGGATGTCGAGGAAGGTGCCGGCGCGTAACTGGGCGAACGCCTGCTGGATCTCATCCTGCGAGTTCATCACCACGGGCCCGCGCCATGC
>JANORI010000031.1:0-2911 GCA_031415235.1 Acidobacteriota bacterium
TCGCGATCTCCGTTCTGCCTGCCTAACGTTCGCGCTGAGCCGCGGCGCCGCACTCGTTTTCAACCCGGCGCCGACGGCTCCAGCGCGTGGTTAGGTGGCCACTCAAAAATCCTGGTCGCCCTCACTTTGAGCCCCTTTTCAGTACGACCTGCCACCCGTGTGCGCTAGCTTCGTCAGGCAACCAGCTTGCTTCTACCTGTGGACCGAGGAAGGTCCCGGACGGTGCCACCGCACCAGTGGCGTGGTTGCCCATCCAGACAGTCCCTTCAGTGATCGGCTGCAACGAGTCTCCGCGGGGTGGCACTCGCCGACCGATCACAGCGCTGAGCCACGGAATGAGTAAGGCATTCGCTGTCGTCAGGTCCGCCGGATCCTGGTGCGTCGCGTCTGGCTCGATACCGAACGTCCACGGCGCCCCGAGTGCGCGCGCGTTTCTCCATGCGCCCTCAGCGGCCTCGGTGCCGCCCTGGAGGATCTGATCCTTCCCAGCCTGAAGCAGGAGCGCCGGCACGCGACTGAGGATGGTCATATTTGTCGACAGCGGGCCGTCTCCCGAGTGATAGCGCACGAAGGCGATCGTCCGCTCGGGATGGATCGAGGCGAACGTGACAACAAAGTTGGAGCTGCGCGAGTGTCCCCACAGGACCATGGGCGCCGTGGCCAACTCCGGGCGGCCGGACTCGGACGCCAGGCGATCAAGGAGTCTGAGCAGGCCATCATCCGCACCGGCGGCCGCGTTCGCGATTACATTCATTGAAGCCGTCTCGCTAACGTTCGTGATCCTGAGCAGGAGCAGGCTGCTGTTGATCTCCGCTGACAAGGTCCGCAGAGCAGGGTCGCGGTACAGACTCGCCGCCATTCCAGTCCATGCGGTACCAGAGTTGACGAGCACTAGAACCGAGCGTATCCGCCCACCTTGAGGCGGCACGAACACTGTGCCCTCGACCTTGACGTTTTTCATGGGCAGATTGATCGCGGCGGCGAATTCTTCGCCTGCCTCTTTCACGCGTTTGGCAAGGAACCGCGGAATAGCGGAAAGGCCAAACATGCCGGCCCGGTCTGCAGTGAGCGTGGACAGAGGCGCACCATTCCGCGCCTGCTGTTCGTAGTTGAAGTCGATTTCGTCCGCGTTATGCCGGCCTTGGAACGTGATCTCGCGTCCGTCCTCTCCGCTCTTGCACTTGAAGCGAAGCGTGTTTTTGTCGACGCTGCCGTCGTAGAGCTCCGCAGCGACAACGCCGCCTGGAGCCGACCCACATGAACTCACGATTCCCGCAAGGCGAGAACCCTCCTGGCGGAAGATCACGAGCCACGGTCGCTGCCCGTCCGCTCCCGCCTGCCAAGTACCCGTCAGTGTGGTAGGCGTCTGAGCGTAGGCGAAAGGAGGCACGACGCCCAGCAACATGGCGAACACGACGATCCTTATGGTCCTTATGGTCGAACCCTCCTCGCACCAGCACATTGATGGTCCTGGCAGGACCACCTAACGCCGCGGCTTCAGCCGCAGCGGCCTCATGATCCACCGGGCCGCTGTCGGCTGCAAGCCGATGTTAGGCTGCGAGTTGACCTACCGCGGCTCGAAACGGACACGCAGATCGTAAACCGCGAGCAACCGAGCGCAACCGGCGGCCCGGCCAAATGCTGCCAAGGCGAGCCGGAACAACAGCCGAAAATGGTCTTTGGAGCTTTCGGCGCGCGGGTGGCGCCGCATTCCGATCGCGACGATTTCAGAGGCAAACTTCAGCCTCACGTTGGCTTTCCGGTTCGCGTGGTCGATCGAGTATTCGAACACCACTGGTCCATCGCTGAGGTTGTCAATGGCAAAGCGGGCTGGCGGGTACCCGAAGTGCCCGCCAACGTCGTTGCGCACGTCTCGAAGATATCGGTTCCACCGTGCAAAGAACCGGACGCCTTTCGACCACGTTCTCGTCGCATCTGCGTCGAAGCCGGCTTTGAGAGCCTTGAATTCTTCGTCCGAATCGAGCATCGCGATGGCCTCCGCGAACTCCCGGACGGTACCGATCGAGCGCCTTATGAAGTAGAGCTGCCGGAACTCGCGACCGCTGCCGTCGAGTCTCGGCAGCTCAGCCTCGGACGCGGCGATATTCTCGAGCCGCAAATCCTCGTACAGTACCGAGACCCGGGCAATCTTTGCGTCGTACTCGGAGCCCCTCCGGAACACGCTGTCAATTGGTTTGACGCGAACTCGATGCAGCACGATGTGTCGTTCCGCAGCCTAACGGCGCCGGTTCAGCGGCGGCGCGGAGCGCCGTCCGCTGCAACCGGTTGTTATGCCGTCACTTTGATGTTGTCGTGCAGGAACTCTGGCGCGAAGTCGGCGCCATTCGCCCAGACCAGCGTGTGGAAATCCGGATGGACCTGAAACTCCCGAAACACCTTCGGGTCGTGGAGCGCTTCAAAGATCGGCCCCTCGAGCACCGATGCCAGATCGATCTCGCCTGCCGTCCCATCACGGAAGCGCAACCAGATCGTGTGGTCTTCCAAGTACCGAGCCTCGACAACGTGGTAGTCCATGGCTTTCACTCCAGCGGGGCGATCGGCTTCAGCGGGTGGCCTGCCTTGGCCAGCGCCCAGTTCTCCAGCAATTCTGTCCTGTGCAGGTCGCGCCATTCAACGACCAGTTTCAACGCTCGTGTCGGAAACTGCCCGTGGATTCGGCCGGTCTCGACTTCGACAGAGATTTCGTGCCCGCCGTACACCGCGTGGAAGTGCGGCACGCCGTGTTCTCGGTAGAACATCCCGATCACGATCCCGAGGAAGCGCGAGAGTTCAGGCATTTGGTTCCGTCATCGTTTGGATCAGATCGGCATAACGCTTCAAATGAGCCGCGCCCGCGGGCACGCGTGAGCGGGCCAAAGGCGTCGGCTCCATTTGGATGTTATGCCGCGCG
>JANORI010000032.1:0-6505 GCA_031415235.1 Acidobacteriota bacterium
GCCGTCCTCGGCGGTGAGTTCCTCGACCCGGGCCAGACGTCCCTCGGCCGTGGGCCGGAACACCTGCACGGTGTCGAGTTCCGGGTCGACCAGCCAGTACTCGCGCACACCGACTTGCTCGAAGAGCCGCCGCTTGATCTGTGCGTCGCGCTTCCGCGTGCTCTTCGACATCACTTCGACCACCAGTGCCGGCGCGCCCTGGATGTTCTTCTCGGTCATGATGCCGGCCTGATCACCGGCGATGAAGAGCAGGTCGGGCTCGACGACGTCGTAGTTCGAGAGTACGACGTCGAGTGGCGCCAGGAACACGCGGCCGGCCTCTGGATGCTCGCGAAGGTAGAGCAGAAACTCGAAGTGCAGCCGTCCAACGAGATCCTGATGACGCAGCCGCGGTGACGGCGTCACGTAGTGCACCCCGTCGATGATCTCGTGCCGCTTCCCGTCGTCAGGGAACAGCACGAAGTCGTCGTAGGTGAGCCGCACGTCGGCGGCAGGCGCGGCTGGCCGCATCCGATCCTCCCCGGGCATGAGGTGAGTGTAGCGCTGCCCACGGACGACGGTGTAGCGAGTGTCGTGCCGCGCCGAAACTGGCCTCAATATCGCCTGACGGGTGCAAGGGAGTCAGAATCTGCGAGACCGGGCGGCGCGCGACGATTCAGGTCTTGCCACCCACGCCCCTGGCTCTCGCGTTCGTGCTGGCCGCACTGCGCGCCCCGGCCTCGCAACCAAGGGCTCCGGAGCGGTGGGACGCTCGGCCTTGCATGCCGCCCCGCGGTGCGTTACTATACTGAACCATATGGTTCAGTCTATGGCATCCCGTCTCGACGCGTCGTTCGCCGCGCTCTCGGACGTCACCCGACGCGGGGTTCTGGAGCAGCTGGGGCGCGCGGACGCGTCGATTACGGACTTGGCCAATAGGTTCGACATGACCCTCACGGGCATGAAGAAGCACGTCGGCGTGCTGGAGCAGGCCGGGCTCGTCACCACGGAGAAGGTCGGGCGCGTGCGGACTTGCAAGCTCGGCCTACGCGCACTCGAAGAAGAGGCGGCATGGATCTCGAGACACCACCGGGTCTGGGTGGCACGGTTCGACGAGCTGGACGAAGTTGTCGAGGAACTGAAAGCGAAGGAGAGAGCTGATGGACGCAAGAAGAGACGGTGAGACCACGCTGATGAAGAACCGCACGACGGTGGAGCGGACCTCCGAGCGTGAGGTGGTCGTGACCCGCACCGTGAATGGCCCGGCGCGCGTCGTGTTCGAGGCGTTTACCAAGCCCGAACTGTTCACGCGGTGGTGGCTGCCGAAGTCGATGGGCATGGTGCTGCGGTCCTGTGAGATGGATGTGCGTGTCGGGGGCACCTACCGTCTCGTGTTCGAACCCGACGGGATGGCGTTCTTCGGCACCTACCGCGAAGTGACGCCGCCCTCGCGCCTCGTGTGGACGAATGAGGAAGGGGGCGAGGGGGGGCCTGTCACCACGGTCACGCTCGAGGAGAAGGGTGGCCAGACGCTGCTGGTTCTGCAGGAGCTCCATCACTCGAAGGAATCTCTCGACGCTGCCGGCACCGGCGCGGCGGAGGCGATGGTCGAGACGTTCGCGCAACTGGACGAGCTGCTCCTCACCCTGTAGTCCGAGCCGACGCGCCGACTGCTACTACAATCCCGTCATGGATGGCTGGTGCGACGTCCCGACGGACCGGAAGATCCGCCCAGGGAGTGGGGCTAGGGTCTGACAACGAGGATTCTGTCACCCTCAGACCCTGCTAATGGGGCGCATGAACGTGATCGTCCCTTTGTTCTGCTGCCTCAATTCGAATCCACCCTCGTGCACAGCCCGGTGATGCCGTCGACACAGCAGCACGAGGTTGTCCACGCTGGTTGCGCCGCCGTCCACCCAGTGCTCCACGTGGTGGGCGTCGCACCGGCGAGATGTGCAGCCTGTTACGTGGCGCGCCACGTAACAGGTTTTCTGTGGCGGGGTGGGTTATGTGGCGTGCCTGCGTGCACGCGTTGATCCGCCGGGATTTCCTCACGACCGCCGACACATAAGTGCGTCGATCTCTCCGTGCGTCGGGCATGGTGCCCGACCCAGCCATCCGGAGAGACGGACATGCTCGACTGGAGGCGGATGTCGAGATGAAGCGCCGGGCGCTCGAGGCCGCAGGCATCACGCCCGAGGCCCGTGCCCGCGACACGCCACCCAGCGCGATTCTCTCCCTCCTCGAGCGATAAGACTGATGTGGCGTGCATGCGCGCGGACAGCCTTGCGGGCCAACGTCCGTACCCAGGCACGTCACATCATTCGCCCCGCCACAGAAAACCCGGAAAGCGGCAACCGGTGTCGCGCGCAGCCAGGGCGCCGCGAATGGATGGTGGAATGGTGCGGGACTTGCGACCCACGTCGAGCACGGCACCGTCGCTGTCGTGGCGCATGTGCACCAGTGAGGCATCGCACGACAACCGCTGAGACGTTTCGGTCGAAACGTACAGCGCGCCGTGGTCCACCTCGACGACGCCGTCCAATGCGGCAGGGCTCGCGCCTGGGGTCGACGATTCGCTCCGCGTGTCGGCCGCGTCGGCGGCATTCGCGTGCAACACCACCTGGTAACGATCGCCCGCGGTGCCGCCATCGAAGTCAGCAGCCAAGGCAGACTCGGCAAGCAGGGCCAGGGCGTCGGCCCGACGCTGAGCGGGCGTCAGGTCCTCGGCCATCGCGTCGCCGGTCGACGCGGCGGCCGTGTCGCGAAACAACCGGTCGGCCGCGGCCTCGAGCCCGCGCTGCACCACGGCGCCGACCTCTGGGGTCAGCCGTCCACGGATCACGACCATGCCGTCGTCGTCCACCCACGTCGAGAGCTGACGATTCAGGTGCTGCGTCTCTGTGCGCTTGGCGGCCACCACGCGATCCACGCGGCGCCAGGCCCGCACGAAGCGTTCGACGTGCGCGCAGTTGCCGGCCAGCGCCAGGTCAAGGAGCGACGCTTCGTTGTCGGCGGTGGCCACACGGGTGAGCGCGCGGACCTTCGCGTAGGAGACCCGCCCATGCTGCATGGCCAAGCTGATTCGCGGAAGGGCGGGCAGGGCTTTGCCGACCCGCACCTTCTCGCGCGAAGCGCCCAGGTCGATGCCCGTGCGCCAGGCCGGGGCCCCCGACGCGCGTGGTGTGCGCGTTGGGGTGGAGTGGAGCCAATGGGCGCACGAGAGGCAGCCGTTGTTCCATCCCTTGCGTTCGTCGAACTCGCGCAACAGCACCAACAGCTCGTACGTGGCCGCGTGCAGCCGCGCGGCCAGCGCCGCAATCGTCTCACCGAGGTCGTCGGTCTCGGCTCGGCGAGCGACCACGAGCGCGTTGGACGAGACGGGGCAGGCGACTGAATCGACGGCAGATACGGTGAGCATGTCCCATCGTAGCGTGGCAGTTTTTGCCGTCGGAGAATGCCCGTGGCGAGGCGAACGACGTTCGATCCGTCGGCGACCATGGCGCGACGAGCGATCGCCTCGCAGGCGAGCCGCACGCACCCGTGAGCGGCTGCGCACGGGCGACGGCGGACTTCGCGGCGTCCCGCCTCGGAAACGTGTCAAGAGAAAAGCGACGCGGCGCGAAGAAATTCTGGCTCGTCGGGCGCCAGACCTTCCCGGAGACACACCCTGGTGGGCTCAGTGTGGGCGCTCACGAGAACGCGGACACCGCAGACTGCCATGGCAGCAGATTGCATGGCACAGCACGATGCGGATGACACGGCGCAGGTAGAACGTGCGCAGGTGCTCCCACAGCGTCTCGGCGCAGCACATCCACAGCACCCGGGTGATGAGGAACCCGCTCATCACGAAGAACGTCGGCAGCGCGTACGCGAAGAACTCGACGCGTTCGAGCGCGTGATGCGCCACGAACACGCACATGAAGAGCAGCGCCCGAAGGCCGTCGAGTTGGTCCCGGCGCAGCTCCTGCACGAACGGCGCGCGGCTCCCGGCAGCTGGTGCGGACACGCAGGCCTCAGTTGGCGGGGACGCCGTACACCAGATAGCCGATTAGGAGGCGGGTGCTCCTCAACCCCATCGACCATCAAGTTCGGTGAGTTTTAGCAGCACTTGACGGCCGCGGGTGGCAAAGCTTGGTGCCACACGCCTGCCGGTGGCGTAGGATCCACGCCGTGGAAGAGGAACCGCGGCCACCGACACCGTCGCGGCTGATCGCCACGCTTGTGGCGGTGGCCGCTGCGTGTGCCCTCCTCGCGCTGGCCGGGAATCGGATCGAACAGCAGGGTCTGTACTACGACGAGCTGTTTCAAGCGACCGCGGCGTTCGCCTACATCGGGCAGCCGGCGCCGATGTTCAACGTGGCGCAGATCCGAGGGCTGCCGGCGCTGAACATGCACTACTCCGGCGCCATCAAGACCGGCATGTATGGGCTCTACCTGCGCGCCTCAGGGGCGCGATTCTCCGTTGCCAGTTGGCGGTGGGTCGGGATGATCCTCGCGGCCGTCGGTCTGGCGGTCTTCTGCCTGATCACGCGGCGAGGCGTGCCCGTCGTCGCCATCGCGCTCCTGGTGATGCTCGTCGTGACGGACGCGAATCTCCTGCTCTCCGTGCGCCACGACCAGGGCCCCGTCGCACTGTCGCTCGCCTTGCGGCTAGTGCTGCTCGGGCTCCTGATACGGCGCGGGCCGGCCGGGCCTGGCGTGGGCGATGCCGCCGCGATTGGTCTCTTGCTCGGCCTGATGGTCTTCGAAAAGCTGAGTAGCGTCGTCCTGGTGCTGCCCGTCGGCGCCTTCGTGCTGATCTGCGGTCACGGGTCAGTTCTCGCACGCCTGCGGGCGCTCGCCATCGGCGGGCTCGTTGGTGCGCTGCCGTTGATCTGGCTCAACGCACAGTCTCTCCTCCAGAGCCGCGACCTTGTTTCGCTCGGCAACGTGCCCGCCAAGGTCCACGTGCCGAACTTCCCCCTCCGGTACCTGCGGCTTGGAGCTGGCGGGTACGTGCAGAACTTCATCCTGGGACGCCCTCCGCAGTGGACATTCATCGTCGAAGGCTATGCCCTCGCGGCCACACTGGCTGCCACGGTGGTGGCGGCCCTCCTCCTGTGGAGACGTGTGGAGTATCGACGGGTCGCACGTCAGGTCCTCGCCCTGCTCGGCGTCTGGCTGGTCATCGGCCTCGAGATGCCGCTGCTCCCGTCCACGACGATGGTGCATCACTGGATTCTCGGCACGCCGTTCCACTACGCGGCGGTCGCGCTGCTTGTCGGACTCCTCACTCAGAGCCGCGGCGCCTCGGCGGCCATGACTCGGCCCGTGGGCCTCGTGGCGGCGCTCGCGGTCGTGGTCCTGGCTGCCCGGATGCCGTCGGTGGCCACGCTCGAGCGTCACCTCTCAGAGGGCGCGGCTTCTGAGGCCTTCGACCCGTCGCTGACGCGCCTCGGGGAGCTCGCGGCCAACGAACCCTCCGACGTGCTGTTTGTCGCGACGACGTGGGGCGTCGCGACCCAGATTGTCTGTTTGTCGAACGGCCAGCCGGACCGCGTTGTTGAGGCCTTCTGGAGGTACGGTCCGGACGATCGCTTGCCGCGCCTCCTGGACCAGTATCCTGGCAAACGCGTGTTCTACCTGGTCGCGATGAACCGTGCGACCGACGCACCGGGCCACCGGCAGGACATCGACATGGACTTCGCAACAAGCCGAGCCGTGGCGGAGGAGCCCGTGCCGGCGCCGCTCAGCGCACTCCAGAGTGTGACCCTGCGTCGATACGTGCGCCGCTGAGCAGTGGTCACTCCTAGACTGATACGGAATCGATCCCGAGGTATACCTTGCGTCAATGGATGAAAATGGTGCGCCCGGGCAGAATTGAACTGCCGACCCCCCGCTTAGGAGGCGGGTGCTCTATCCCCTGAGCTACGGGCGCGTGGTGGCGATCGGCCCCGATCGTCCGGGCCGCTAGTACCGCAGCACTGAGAATACCGTGACGTCTGCGAACTTGTCTCGTCCCTTGAGGACGTCGAGCTCGATGAGGAACGCCGCCGCGTGCACCGTGCTCCCGAGTCGCTGTACCAGGTTCACGGCCGCGCGGGCCGTGCCGCCGGTGGCGAGCACGTCGTCCACGACCAGCACGCGGTGGCTCGGGCCAAGCGCGTCGTCATGAATCTCGAGCGTGTCGGTGCCGTACTCGAGGGCATACGACTCGCCGAGCGTCGTCGATGGCAGCTTCCCGGGCTTGCGGATGGGCACGAAACCCGCGCCCAGCCGATCGGCCACGGCCGAGGCCAGGATGAATCCACGGCTCTCGATGCCGATGACGCGGTCGATCCCCTGCCCGGCGTGCGGCGCGGTCAGCGCGTCGATCGTGTCGCGGAAGCCGGTCGGGTCGCCCAGCAGCGTCGTGATGTCGTAGAACAGGATGCCCGGCTTCGGAAAGTCGGGCACATGGCGGATCCTGGATTTGAGATGGTCCATGTGGGCGAAACGATCCTACCGGATCGCGAAGTGGCCCGACAGGCCGAGGGGTTCGGTG
>JANORI010000033.1:0-13247 GCA_031415235.1 Acidobacteriota bacterium
TCCGGCGGTGAAGTTCGGCGACAAGCGGGCGGTGGACATCACGACGGGCGACATCGAGTCGTACCGGCACCATCGGCGCCAGCAAGGCGTGTCGCCGGTGACCAGCAACCACGACCTCAAGCTGCTCCGGAAGATGTTCGCGTGGGGTGTGCGCGAACGACTGATTCCCGCCACGCCGTTCAAGGTGGGTACGGAGTCGGTAGTTGCCCTCGACCCGGAGACGCCGCGCGAACGCCGGTTCGCCAGCGACGACGACGAGACGCGACTGCTACGAGCGGCCAATCCGCATCTGCGCTGCGCGGCATGCTCGTGGCGATGCTCGACACGTGCTGCCGGCCTGGGGAAATCCTGTCGCTGCAGTGGGGCGACGTGGACCTGTCCAGCCGAGAGCTGATCGTGCGCGCTGAGAAGGCCAAGACGCGGCGCGCGCGACGGTTGCCAATGTCGACCCGGCTGCACGCGGTGCTGCAGATGCGCCGCACCGGCGCTGATGGTGTGGACTTCGGCCCTGAGGCGTCTGTCTTCGGGGACGCGACCGGCAAGCGGGTGACGTCAATTCGTACGGCCTGGGAGGCCGCGCGCGAGCGGGCTGGGCTGGCCGACCTGCACCTGGCGGGTCTCAGGCATGAAGCCGCATCACGACTGGAAGATGCGGGCGTGCCCACCACCTACGTGTCGAAGTTCCTGGGGCACAGGAATCTGTCGACGACGACCCGCTACTTGAACGCGACGATCCGCGGGCTGCGACTGGCCGTGGAGAAGCTGGAGGAATCGCGCAGGAAGCCTGCGCGTAAGGCCAAGAAGTCCGCCGGGCTGCAAACGGCTTGCAAATCGCCGCTCCACGCGCGACGCACGACCGCCTGAGTGGGGACTCGTGCCGTCTAGGCCGAGCCGCAGGCGACGGCCGGCTGCCTGAGGCCGCCTTCCGCACAATGAATGAAGGCGAAGCCGAAATGAGTTGGTGCGGACACGCAGGACTCGTGCCCCCTAGGCCGAGCGCATAGCGCGACGGCCGGGTGCCTGAGTTCCCGTTCCGCACCACGAGTGAGGCGAATGCCGAACGAGTTGGTGCGGAAGGGGGGACTCGAACCCCCACGATATTGCTACCGCCAGCCCCTCAAGCTGGTGCGTCTGCCAATTCCGCCACTTCCGCTAAGAGGGCGTGCGCAGCTGGCGTTTCCGCCCGCTGCACGGACTTCGAATTCTATCAGAGCGGTCTGCGCCACGCCACGAATCGATCGGCGCGTCGCGTGAGGGCCGCTCGCCGCGTTACGGCTTCTTCGCCGGGTCGGGCGTGGTCGCGCCTGGAGTCGTGGTACCGGCCGTCGGTGCTGCCAAAGGGGCTGAAGGTGCCGCCGCTGGCGTGGCCGGAATGTCGGTGGCGCCAGCCGGCAACGTCACGGCCGGTGGACCGTCAACGCCACCCACGACAGAGCTGGTGCCGCGCGAGCCCCACACGGCCAGCAGCAGCGCAAGCCCCATGAACGCCACGGTCAGGCCGGCCGTGACCTTGGTAAGCACCGTCGCGCCGGCGCGGGCTCCGAAGACCGCCTGGCTGGAGCCGCCGCCGAAGGCATTGGCGATATCGCCGCCCTTACCCTGCTGCAGGAGGATGACGATCATCAGCACCAGGCAGGCGACGACGTAGAGTGTGACGAACAGGTAATAAAACATCGATCTGCTCTCGGCTCCGCGGGCAAGCCGCAAACCCCAAGTATAGCCACAAGCCCGCGGTTCACGCCACCCTCGATTGCCTGGGAATCAGGGCCGGGCGGCCGGGCGCCGATCAGGGCCTGACGGCTGCGGCGGCTCCCGCTGCCACGATCTTGCCGAAATCCGCCACGTCGAGACTGGCGCCGCCGACCAGCGCGCCGTCCACGTCGGGCAGGGCCAGCAGCGCGGCGATGTTCCCCGGTTTCACGCTGCCGCCGTAGATCACCCGGCAGCGTTCGGCCGCGTCAGCCCCGAACCACGACCGCAGCCGCAGACGGATGTGCGCGTGCACCTCGCCGGCCTGCTCGGGCGTGGCGTTCCGTCCCGTGCCGATGGCCCACACCGGCTCGTAGGCCACCACCATGGCGGCCACCTGGTCGGACGTGGCCGCGTCGAGCCCTCGCTGCAGTTGCTGGTCCACGACCTCGAGCGTCTGGTTCGCGTCGCGCTGGCCCAGCGACTCGCCTACGCACACGATCGGCACGAGTCCGGCCGCGAGCGCGGCCCGCATCTTGAGATTCACCGACTGGTCGGTGTCGCCGAAGAGCGTACGGCGCTCCGAGTGGCCGACGATCACGTACTCGGCGCCGGCCTCGCGCACCATGCCCGCGCTCACTTCGCCCGTAAACGCGCCCTCGCGCTCCCAGTGGCAGTTCTGCCCGGCCACGGCGATGTTGCTGTTGCGCGCGGCCTCAGCGGCGGCGTGCAGCGCGGTGGCGGACGGGGCCACCACGATGTCCACGCCCGGCACGTCCTTCACCAGCGATCGCAGTTCCTTCACGTGCACCACTGCCTCGTGCACGGTCTTGAACATCTTCCAGTTGCCCGCGATGAATGGTTGCCTCATAGCGATCCTCATCGGGGCCCGGGGCCCGGTGCCCAGAAACCCGGGTCTCAGGTCTCGCGACATTCCGGATTCGCGTGGCCCATTGAATCGTGCAACATTACAGCGTTCCGCTGGCGGCGTCAGCCGCCGCTTGAGCCCCGAGCCCCGAGCCCCGGGACCCGCTAAGCTTTGTCTGGCAGCGCCGCAACGCCCGGCAACACGGCTCCGCCGAGGAACTCGAGTGACGCGCCGCCGCCGGTCGAGATGTGGCTGATCCTGTCGGCCACGCCCGCCGCGTGCACGGCGGCCACCGAATCCCCGCCGCCGATGATGGTCGTGCCCTGCACGGCTGCCACGGCGTGGGCCACGCCCATCGTGCCGGCGGCAAACGGCGCCATCTCGAACACGCCCATCGGGCCGTTCCACACCACGGTCTTGGCCGTCGCGATGATCGAAGCGAAGAGCGCGGTCGTCTCGGGGCCTATGTCGAGGCCCATGCGGTTGCCGATCTCGTGGTCCGACACCTGCAGCACGGCTGTGGCCGCAGCCGCGTCGAACTTGTCAGCCACCACGTGATCCACCGGCAGTGTGAGCGCCACGCCGCGCGTCCTGGCGTGCTCGATGATCTGCAGCGCCGCCGCCAGCTTGTCGTCTTCCACGAGCGACGACCCCACTGGCAAGCCGAGCGCCTTGAAGAACGTGTAGGCCATGGCCCCGCCGATGAGCAGGTGGTCCACCTTGCCGAGCAGGTTCTCGATCACGCCGATCTTGTCGGACACTTTCGCGCCGCCCAGGATCGCCACGAAGGGGCGGTCAGGATGCCCGAGCGCCATGCCCAGGTAGGAGAGTTCCTTCTCCATCAGCAGGCCGGCACCGGCCGCCGCGAAGGGCCCGACCATGCCGTCGACCGAGGCGTGGGCGCGGTGCGCCGCGCCAAACGCGTCGTTCACGTAGACGTCGGTCAGCGTGGCGAGCGCGGTGGCGAAATCTGGGTTGTTCTGCTCTTCTTCGGCGTGGAAACGCAGGTTCTCGAGCAACACGACGCGCGAGCCGCCAGGCTGTTCCGACGTGGCAATCGCCGCGCGGGCTGGCTCGCCGATGCAATCGCCGGCGAAGACCACCTCGCGGCCGAGCAGGTGCGACAGGTGCGCGGCAATCGGCTTCAAGCTGAATTCCGGCGCCACCTTGCCCTTGGGCCGGCCCAAGTGCGACGCCAGCACTACCGTGGAGTCGTGCGCCAGTGCGTAGCGAATCGAGGGCAGCGCTGCCGTGATGCGCGTGTCGTCGGTGATCACGCCGTTCTCGAGCGGCACGTTGAAATCCACGCGCATGAACACGCGCCGGTCGTCGAGCGGCAGATCGCGAATCGAATACTTGGTCATGACGGCGACTAGAGCGACGTGGCGATCTTCTTCAGCAGGTCGACGCAGCGGTTCGAGTAGCCCCACTCGTAGTCGTACAACGCCATCACCTACACGAAGTCGCCGTCCATCACCTTGGTATAGGCGCTGTCGACAATTGACGAGTGCGGATTGCCGCGAAAGTCGATCGAGACCAGCGGCGCGTCCTCCACGTGCAGCACCCCCTTCATGGGGCCGGCGGCGGCGGTGCGAAAGGCGTTGTTCACCTGGTCTGGCGTGACGGACTTCTCGAGGAGCGCCACCAGATCCACCACCGAGACGTTCGGCGTGGGCACGCGCATGGAGATGCCGTCGAGGCGACCCTTGAGTGCGGGCAACACCTCGCCCACGGCTGAGGCAGCACCGGTCGTGGTGGGGATGATCGAGATCGCCGCCGCGCGGGCGCGGCGCACGTCTTTGTGGGGCAGGTCGAGCAGATTCTGGTCGTTGGTGTAGGCGTGCACCGTGGTCATCCAGCCGCGCTGCAGGCCAAACGACTCGTGTAGCACCTTCACGACGGGCGCCAGGCAGTTGGTGGTGCAGGAGGCGTTCGAGATGATGTGGTGGCTTGCCGGGTCGTACTGCTCGTCGTTCACGCCCATCACCAGGGTGACGTCTGGTTTCTTGGCGGGTGCGGTGACGATCACCTTCTTGGCACCGGCGGCCAGATGCTTGGCGGCGCCGTCGCGGTCGGTGAACTTGCCGGTGCATTCGAACACCACGTCCACGCCCAGGTCGCCCCAGGGCAGCGTAGCCGGGTCCTTGGTAGAGAGCACCTTGAACTCGTCGCCGTCCACGACGATGCTGTCGGCCTTGCCCTGAATCGCGGCGGTCAGGTTGCCGAGCACCGAGTCGTACTTCAGCAGATGGGCCAGCGTCGCGGCATCCGTGAGGTCGTTGACCGCCACGAAATCGATGTCGTCGTCGGCCAGTGCCGCGCGCATGATGTTGCGCCCGATGCGCCCGAACCCGTTGATGCCAACTCTGACGGCCATGCGCTGCCTCCTGGGCGTGGCGTGTCACTCCACAGACACACCAGCAAACGTAGGATTATAGAACGGAGCGGGATGACCGGGTCAATCCGGTCACGGTATACTACGTCGGTTCTAACATGCGTAAATTGAACGAGTTACGCGCATAAATGTACGCCCTGTATAGCGCCCTCATCGTGCTGTTCGCACTGGCCGTCTCGCCGTGGCTGGCGTACCAGGCCGTGCGCTATCGCAAGTACGTCGGCAGCCTCGCCCAGCGGCTCGGCTACCTGCCGGTGTCGTTCAACATCGACGCCGAGGCGTCGATCTGGATTCACGCGGTGTCGGTCGGCGAACTGCTCACGGCCCGGCCGCTCATCGCCGCCCTGCGCGCGCGCCACCCCGGCTTGCGGGTCTTCCTCTCCACAACGACCATGTCGGCTCAGCAATTGGCCCGGCGCAGCGTGCCCGACGCCGACGCCGTGTTCTATTTCCCCTTTGACCTCGGGTTCGTGGTGCGCCGCACGCTCGACCTGGTCAAGCCGCGGCTGTTTCTGATGATGGAGACCGAGCTCTGGCCGAACCTGCTGCGCGAGTGTCGGCGCCGGGGCGTGAAGACTGCGGTCGTGAACGGCCGGCTGTCGGCCCGCTCGTTTCCCCGTTATCGCCGGGTGCGCGGTTTCTTCCGGCACGTGCTGGCCGACATCGACCGCTTCTGCGTGCAGTCGGAAGCGTCGGCGCGGCGCTTTGTCGAGATCGGGGCCGACCCTGCCCGGGTCACGGTCACGGGCAGCTTGAAGTTCGACTCGCTCGAGCCCCTCGTGGGCAGCGCGCAGGGCGGGCCCAAAGAGCGGGTGCTGCGCTACTTCCGGTTTGCCGCCACCCGGCCGGTGCTCGTGGCCGGCAGCACGATGAAGGGCGAAGAGGCCCTGATGCTGCGCGTGTTCCGACGGCTGAAGTCGGCCATGCCCTCGGCGGTGCTGGTGTTGGCGCCCCGCCACCCGGAGCGCTTCGACGATGTCGTGCGCATGGCCGAACAGGAAGGCTTCCGCACGCAACGCCGCAGCGATCTGCCGATTGACGCCGAGCCGCGGGCCGACGTGGTGGTGCTCGACACGATCGGCGAGCTCGCCACGGTGTATCAGGTGGGCACGGTCGTGTTCGTGGGCGGCAGTCTGGTGCCGACCGGCGGCCACAACATCCTCGAGCCGGCGATCTACGGCAGGCCGGTGATCTTCGGGCCTGCGATGCAGAACTTCGCCGAGATCGCCACGGCGGTCGTGGCTAGTGGCGCCGGCGTGCAGGTGGCCTCCGAAGGCGAGTTCGAGGAACAGGTGATCGCCCTCATGACCGACCCGGTGCGCCGGGCGCGGCTGGGTGCGGCCGCGCGAGCCCTGGTCGAGGCCAATCGCGGTGCGACGGACAAGACCCTGGCGGTGCTCGACGCGCTGCTGCCTCCGGCGTCGGCGACCCGCGCGTCCAACGTCCACCCCTTTCGCAGGCGGTAGCGAGCGTCAGGCGCACTGAGACCCTCGTGCTGCACACGCTGTATGGACGGTTGGCGCTCGCCCGGCGCGCCTGGTACGAGCGCCCCGGATCGAGCCGGAGGCTGGCCCGGCCCGTGGTGAGCGTGGGCAACCTGAGTGTGGGCGGCACCGGCAAGACGCCGTGCGTGGCCGCGCTGGCCGCGTGGCTCGTGGCCGAGGGCGAGCGGCCGGCGATTCTCTCGCGCGGCTACGCGCGGCAGGCGCGGCAGCGGGGCGTCACCGTGGTGTCCGACGGGTCGCGACTCCTCTGCGATGTGCGCCACGCCGGCGATGAGCCGATGATGCTGGCCCAGGCGGTGCCCGGCGCGGCGGTCGTGGTGTGTGGGGACCGCTACGAGGCGGGTCTGGTCGCCGAACGCACCCTGGGCGCCACCGTGCACGTGCTCGACGACGGCTTCCAGCACGTGCAGTTGGCCCGCGATCTCGACATCGTGGTCACCCCCGCCGGCGAACTGGCGCGCGAGTACGTGTTACCCAAGGGCCGGTTGCGCGAGCCGCTGACCGCATTGACTCGCGCGTCGCTACTCGTGGTCGTGGGTGCCAGCGACGCGCAGGCGCAGGCCGAGGCCCACGCCGTTGGCGTGCCGCTCGCGGTCGGCGCCACGCGTCGGCTCGGCGTGCCGGTGACGGTGCAGGACGGCGTACCCGACCCCGGCGCCACGGTGGTGGCCATGGCCGGTATCGGCCAGCCGGCGCAGTTCGAGGGCGGCCTGCGCGCGGCCGGGTGGCACGTCGCCGAGGCGTGTGTGTTTGCGGACCACCACTGGTATTCAGACGCCGACCTGGCCGAGGTCGCCCGCCGCGTGCAGGCGGCGCAGGCCTGGGGCGTGCTGACCACCGACAAGGACGCCGTGCGTCTGGACCGCTTGCGGCCGCTCTCGTGCCGCATGGCGCGCGTGCCGCTCACGCTCGACATCCCGCAGTGGCAGATCGTGACTGACGCCGTGCGCCAGGTGATGGGCGGTCGCGCGTGAAGGCATTGCGACAACGCGTGGAGTTGGCGGCGGTGCGCGGCGTGGGCGCCCTCATGCGCCTGTGCCCGAACGCCGTGGTGCGCGTGTGCGGCACGGCGCTCGGGTCCGCCTTCTACGCGCTCGACCGTGCGCACCGCCGCGTGGCGCTCGCCAACCTGGCGCAGTGCTTTCCGGCTCGCCCCGAGCCCGAGCGGCGCACGATTGCGCGGCAGATGTTCCAGCACTTCGGCGTGCTGTTGCTCGAGTTGCTGCAATTCAGCCGCCTGTCGGCTGTGCAGATGCGCGCGCGCGTGGACGTCGACGGCGAAGAGCGCGTGCGCGCGGCCTACGCCAAGGGGAAGGGCGTACTGTTTTTCACCGGGCACTTCGGCTTCTGGGAACTGCATGCCATGGTGCACGCGCTGCTCTTTCAGCCCATTGGGGTGCTGGCACGGCCGCTCGACAATCACGGTCTGCACACGATGCTCGAGGACATGCGGCAGTGCACCGGCAACACCGTGATCTATCGCGAGGGGGCCGTGCGCAAAGTGCTGCGGATGCTCGCGATGAACCAGGGCGTGGCCATGCTCATCGACCAGCACATGCACAGTCCGGATGCGATCTGGGTGCAGTTCTTCGAGCGTCCGGCGGCCACCACCTCCACGCTGGCGGCGCTCGCGTTGCGTACGGGTGCGCCGGTCGTGCCGGTCTTCACCGTGCCCCTGCCTGGCGGACGCTTCCGCATGATCTACGAGCACCCCGTGGAGCCGCCGGCGCCGGGCACCCCCGACCCGATCCGCGAGTTCACGCAGCGGTGCACCGACGTGCTCGAGATGTACGTGCGGCGTCAACCCGAGATGTGGCTGTGGATGCACCGCCGGTGGCGCGACGCGCCGGCGCCCGAGGCCGGCGGGATGTTTCCTGCAGTGCGCGACGAGGACACGGGCGATGCCTAGCCCGCAAAGCCGCGTGCTGGTGATGGCGCCCAATTGGCTGGGCGACGCGGTGATGGCGCTGCCTGCCGTGCAGACGCTGCGCGACCACCTGCCCCACGCGCAGTTCATCGTGGCGGCACGGCCCAACGTAGCGCCGCTCTACGCGATGGTGCCCGGTGTGGACGCCGTCGTGCGGCTCGAGTCACGCGGCGGGCTGGCACACCTGCGGCAGTGGCGGCGCGATGCGGCGCGACTGGCCGACGAGCACGTCGACCTGGCCGTGCTCCTGCCCAATTCGTTCATGTCCGCCTGGATCGTGGCGCAGGCGCGGATCCCGGAACGCTGGGGCTTCGCCACCGACCTGCGCGGGCGCTATCTCACCAAGGCGCTCCGCCGGCCGGCCAGATCGGTGCATCAGGCTGACTACTATCTGGCCTTGACGGCCGCCGCCGGCCTCGTGCCCTCGCCGCGGGTGGCCCGGGTGGTCGTGCCGAAGACCGCGCTCGACACGGCCGCCACGCTCGCGCCGGCGCGCGACTACGTCGTCCTGGCGCCCGGGGCGGCCTATGGACGCGCCAAGCAGTGGCCGCCCGAGCGCTTCGCGGCGTTGGCGCGCGCCCTGTGGCACGGCCGCGGTGTAGCTTCGGTGCTGGTCGGCGCGGGCGGCGACGCGGCGGCCGGGGTGGAGCTACACCGCGCCCTTGGTGCCAGCGCCGGGGGCAGTGACACGGCCGCGGCGATGGTCGACTTGATCGGCAGGACGGATCTGGAAACGCTCGCGGCCGTGATGGCCCGGGCGCGGGCGGTGGTGGCCAACGACTCGGGGGCGATGCACCTGGCAGGTGCGGTGGGCGCGCGGGTCGTGGCCATTTTCGGGCCGACCAACGAGCAGCAGACCGCGCCGCTCCCCGCGGCTCTCGACGCACCGCCCCACCGCCTCGCCATCCACCACGTGTGGTGCCGCCCGTGTATGCTGAGGGAGTGTCCGCTCGGGCACATGTGCATGCGCGGAGTGTCGCCTGACGACGTCGCCGCCCTGATTCCATGACGAGCAAGGCTTCGCCCCCGACGGCTACGGCTTCACTCTCGGGTGGGTTCCGCCCGGCCGTCTTCCTCGACCGCGACGGCAACCTCAACGAGGACGTCGGCTATCTGTCCGAGATGTCCCAGCTCACGCTCTATCCCTGGGCCATCGACGCGGTGCGTCTGTTGAACCGCGCCGGGTACCTGGTCGTGATGGTTACGAACCAGGGTGGCATCGGCCGGAAGATGATTCGTCAGGAGTTCGTGGGCGAGCTGCATGCTGAGATCGATCGCCGGCTCGCCGCCGCCGGCGCGCACGTGGACGGCTGGTACTTCTGCCCGCACCATCCCGAGGCGCTCGTCGAGGAACTACGGATGGAATGCCAGTGCCGAAAGCCCGAGATCGGGATGGTGCTCGACGCCGCGCGCGATCTTGGTATCGACCTGGCGCGGTCGTGGGTGATTGGCGACAAGTGGGGCGACGTGCAGCTAGGCCACCGCATGGGCGGCCGATCGATTCTGGTCCGCACCGGCTGGGGCACGCTCGAAGAGGCCGTGCGACCCGTCGGGCAGGCCGTCGAGGCGATCTGCGATTCACTTGCCGGCGCAGTCGCGGTTGTGCTCGACCGTGACGGGCGCGCGTAGGTTAGTCTGTAGCCGCCGCATGGTTCCGATATCCTCCGAGGCCGGCTCGACCTCGCGCCTGCTCGCGCTGCTCGAGGCCGCGCGTGGCCGCAGGGTCGTCGTGCTGGGCGACCTCATCGCCGACGAGTTCGTCTCGGGCCGCATCGCGCGCGTGTCGCGCGAAGCGCCGGTGCTCATCCTCGAGTACGACTCCACCGAGATCCTGCCCGGAGGGGCGGGCAACGCCGCGGCCAACGTGGCGGCGCTCGGCGGCGTCGCGGACCTCGTGGCCCTTGCCGGACGCGACGACGCGGGCCGGCGCGTGCTGGCGGCGTGTCCGTCGCGCGTGAACACGCGCGCCATCGTGCGTCCCGCCGGCTATCACACGCCGGTGAAGACGCGCATCCTGGCCGGCGGCGTGCACTCGGTCAAACAGCAGGTCGTGCGCATCGATCGGCGCACGCGCGAGCCCATCGCCGCCCTCTGGCGCGAGGCCTGGCTGACGTCGGCGCGGCGCGCGCTGGCCGGTGCCGATGCCGTGCTCATCTCGGACTACGGCTCTGGCCTGCTGTCGCCCGCGGTCGTGGCGCGGCTGGTCGCGCCGCTGCGCACGGGGGGCCGTACCGTGCCGGTGCTGGTCGATTCCCGCTACGATCTGTTACGGTTCCGCGGGCTCACGGCCTGCACGCCGAATCAGTCCGAGGTGGAGCAGGCACTCGGCGTCACGATTGGCGACGCCCCACGGGCGCTCGAGCGGGCGGGCCGGGCCATTCTTGCGCGCACGCGCATGGCGGCGGTGCTCGTCACCCGCGGCAGTCGCGGCATGGCGCTGTTCGAGCCCGGCGTGCCCACGCGGCATGTCCCGATCTACGGGTCGGATGAGATCGCCGACGTCACCGGCGCTGGCGACACCGTGATGGCCACACTCACGCTCGCGCTGGCCGCCGGTGCGTCGATGCCCGAAGCCGCGCAACTGGCCAACTACGCCGGCGGCCTCGTGGTGATGAAACGGGGCACGGCCACGGTGTCGGCGCGGGAACTGGCGCGCGCGGTGACGGCCGACGCGGCCGGACGATAGCGCGATGGGCGAGGTGCTGTCGCGAGCGGCGCTCACGGCGCGCGTGGCCGACGCGCGGCGACTCGGACGCACGATCGCCCTCGCCAATGGCGTCTTCGACCTGCTGCATGTGGGCCATGTCCGCTACCTCGAAGGCGCCCGGCGCGAGGCCGACCTGCTGGTCGTGGCGGTGAACGACGATGCGTGCGTCCGGGCGCTGAAGGGTCCGGACCGGCCCGTGCTGCCGGCAGACGATCGCGCGGAACTGGTGGCGGCGTTGCGCTGCGTGGATGCCGTGGTCGTGTTCCCCGAATTCACCGTGACGCCGCTGCTCGAACTGCTGCGGCCAGACGTGCACTGCAAGGGCACCGACTACACGATCGACACGGTGCCGGAACGCGAGACCGTGCGCGCCTACGGCGGTCGCACCGCGATTGTCGGCGATCCCAAGGACCACTCCACGCGCGACGTGCTGCGCGGCATTCGCGAGACCGGAGAATGAGCGCGTCGGCGGTGCTCGGGCCGGACGCGCGCCTGCTGGTCGTGCGCCTGGGCGCGCTCGGCGACATCGTGCACGCGCTGCCGCTCGTCGCGGCCCTGCGCACGCACCGTCCCGATGTGTTGGTGGACTGGCTGGTCGATGCCCGCTATGCCGGCGTGCTCGCGCTGGTCGAAGGCCTGCGCCAACGCATCGTCGTAGGCGCCGCCAGTGCCAGCGCCGAGCCCGGCGAAGTGCGCTTCGCGGGCGTGTCTGGCATGGCCTCGGCGATCGGCCATCTGCGGGCGCAGGAATACGAGGCCGCCGTCGACTTGCAGGGGCTCATCAAGTCGGCGGCCTTTGCGCGGGGCTCAGGCGCGCGCCGGGTCGTGGGGTTCGTGCGATCTCAGCTGCGCGAGCCGGCGGCCGGATGGCTGTATCGCGAGCACGTCGCGGGACCCTCGGGCGGACACGTGGTGGCAAAAAACCTCGCCGTTCTGACGGCGCTCGGGGTGCCGTCGGCCGGCCTGGTGTTCCCGTGGCGTCACGTGGCGTCGGAGGCGCCAGCGACCGTGGGTGCGGAGCCGGTTGTGGCCAGGGCCGCCGGATTCGCCCTGGTGAATCCGGGCGCGGCCTGGGAGAACAAGCGCTGGCCCCCCGTACGCTTTGGCGCGTTGGCGGCGCTGCTCGGCGAGCGTTTGAACCTGGCGAGCGTCGTGACCTGGGGCCCCGGAGAACGGGCGCGCGCCGACGCGGTCGTGGCCGCGTCACGCGGCTTCGCCGTGGCATCGCCGCCGACTGCGCTGTGCGACCTGCTCGCGCTGGCGCGGCAGGCTCGGCTCGTCGTGTCGGGCGACACCGGGCCGCTGCACCTGGCGGCGTCGGTCGGCGCGCCCATCGTCGGCCTGTTCGGGCCCACGCGTCCTGAACGCAACGGGCCGTGGAGCGCCGCCGACGTCTCGGTCTCGCGCGCTGCCACGTGCGTCTGCTTCCACAAGCGGCAGTGCCTGCGCGGCCGCGCGTGCCTCGACGACATCGACGTGGATGAGGTGTATGCCGCATGCGCCCGGCGGGTCGGGGCAGGAGCGGCCGTGTGAGCGTGGTACGCGTCCTTGCCAGGTATCGCGTCGCGCTTGGGTCTGCGATGGCGCTGGTCACGCTGTGGCTGGCGCGCCCGTCGACCACGAGTCTGGAGGTTGGCGCGCTCGTGGCAGCCGTCGGCGCCGCGTTGCGGTGGTGGGCGGCCGGCCACGTGGAGAAGAGCCGCGAAGTCACGTCGAGCGGCCCCTATCGCTACACGCGACATCCGCTCTATCTTGGCTCCACGGTCATCGGCGTCGGCGTGGCCCTGGCGGCCGGCCACCTGTGGCTCGGGCTGGCGATTGTCGCCTATCTGGCCTCCACGCTTACCGCCGCGATGCGGGCGGAAGAGGCGCACTTGCGCCAGAAATTCGGCGACGCCTACGACGAGTACGCCTCGAAGCGGACGCCCACGAGCACGCGTGCGTTCAGTTGGGAGCGGGCGTGGCGGAACCGGGAACACCACGCGCTTGCGGGCCTCATCGTGGGCCTGTCGCTGCTCGCCCTCAAGGTCTGGTATAGTCATGGCTTCGTCGGTCGATGAGCCGGGCGGTTAGCTCAGTTGGTAGAGCACCGGCTTTACACGCCGGCTGTCACAGGTTCGAGTCCTGTACCGCCCACCAGCACCGTGCCGGAGGCA
>JANORI010000034.1:0-2442 GCA_031415235.1 Acidobacteriota bacterium
GCGGCGAGTGCCGCCGCGTCAACCGCGCCCACCGCGTAGGCCGCGGCGGCAATGCCCCCCGTGCCAATCGCGTAGCCGGTCTTGTCGTTATTGGTGCCCACCGTGACGGGTGAGGTCACGCTGCCCACCGCGCCGGAGACGGACCCCACTGATCCGGTGACGGTGCCCACGTCTGGGATCGCGCCGAACGGGAGCAGGACGAAACCGCTGGACACGGCAGGATTCGTGACCCACGCGGCCACGGTCGCCACTTTCGTGGTCCCGTTGTAGGCCGTGACGATGCGCTGCTGCCCCACCCCTGTGCCCGCCGTGATGAAGACGAAGTTGGTCTTGTAAAAATCATCGACCGCGGAGGCGCCAGCGTCGAGCGTGATGGTGGTGGCGGCGCCCGCTTGTGCCGCCCCGGCGCGGATGATCCCCAGCCGCTGACCGAAACTCCCTGAAACGACATGCGCGCTGGTGAGTTCCGCCCAGACCGACGTGGCAATCTCGACCCCCACATCCGCCGCGACTTTGGCCGCGGTGATGGCATCGGCCGCGAAGGACGCCGCCGTGATGCCCGCTGCGGCGATGGAGGCGACTGATCCGCCGACATTACCCGTCACGCTGCCAACAGCGCCTGTGACAGACCCCACGGCACCGACGACAGATGCCACCGTGCCACCGACATTGCCCGTGACGGACCCGACGGCCCCGGTCACACTTCCGACAGCCCCGGTCACTGATCCAACTGCTCCAGTCACACTGGCAATCGTCACGTCGGCGGCGACTTTCGCATCCGTGATGGCATCGGCGGCAATCGCGGTCGCGGTCAACACTCCGGTCGCCATCGCGCCCACGCTCGCATCCATGCGCCCAGTCACGAGCGCGGCGGGTAGCCGCGTCTGGATGTCGTTCGTGTCGCCGAGGATGGTGGCGGTTTCGGCCTTCACGGCGGCGATGTCTGCGCTCACGCTGGCCCCCGCTGGCGCGCCGAGTCGCGCAAACGCGTCGCCCGTCTGCACGCCGTAGCCGCCAGCGGCGGCCACAAACAGCGCGTCGTAGACAACTTCCTCCACCACGGTCAGCGCCTTGATGGGCGAGGCGTTCACGGTCGCGTCAATCGCCACCTCGGCCTGCCCGACCGTATCGAGGTCGGTGGCTGTCAGCGATAGCGAGTAGTTGCCGGTATGCCGGTGTGTGAGGGTGGCCGAGGCGTTGAGGGCGGCAGGAATGCCGCCGTTCTTGCTGATCTTCCAGTCTCCGACGACACTACTCGTCACCGCGACACCCGAGGCGTCGAGCACAGGCCCCACCATGATGATGCGGGCGGTGGATTGACGCACGATGACCATGACGGACTCCCTACTCCGAAGACAGCAGCACGCGCCGCCGCCGATTGCCGCCCGCCGGCGGGGCCGTGGCGTTCGCCAGTAGCGTGTAGGCAGACGCGCGTTGCCGACGCTCGCGGACATGTGTGCTCGTCACCGTGTCGGCCACGCGCGGATCGCGCAACCGCACGTCACTCGGCAGCGCTTCCCCGGCGCGCAGGTAGACGTCCACCATCAGATCGGGTCCGCCACGACATCCGCGCGGGTGATGCCCGCGACATCCGGCGAACCGGGCTTATAGGCGATGACCTGATAGTGCACGTTCATCGGCACGTCGACCGCGTACACCCCGCCGCCGTCCGAGATGGTTTCTCCCACGCACGGGGCGCCGTCCGTCTGGATGCGGCCGACTTCGAGCACGACCACGCGACACTCCGGCAGGATGGTGCCCCCTAGGTCGCGCGTATTGCCGGCAACACGCCATCGGAGGCTGGCTTGAACGAAGCGCGAAATCATCGAGCCGACACACTCGAACGGGATCACGGCCCCGCACGGCGTGCACACAACGCCGTTGGTGCTAATCGGGACCTCTCTGGCGATGGGTCTATTCGCCTGGGCCCCCAGTTGGCTCCAATTCTGACCAGCCATCGACAGCATATTCACGCCGTCCATTTGCACCATCGGCACCGCCTGGATCGCGTGGCTTGACGTCACAAAGATGGGCGCTTGCACCGCCACCATGTCGACCTCTTTCGTCACGTCCAGCGAACGCAAGAGTTCGCCCTGCAACACGACGTCGAATGGGTCAGGGATCGGCGGCAATAGCACCGGCATCGGGTTACTCCTGGGTCAACAGGTGACGTCCGCACCAGTTGTCCTCGCGTGTCGCGGGGAAGATGCCGAGCACGGCGGATTGCCCGCCAGGCCCTTGCACCATGACGGGTTGCGGCGGCAGCACGCGACACTCTTTCGCTAAGGGCGCGAACCACCGACAGGTCACACAGGTGTGCATCATGGCGTCAACTGTTCTATCAAAAATTGGTGCACGGTCATGCTACCCGTCGCCACCGTCTGCGTGAAGAAGCAATCGAGCGTCAAGGCGCTCTGTGAGTTGAAGCCCGTGCCCACGACG
>JANORI010000035.1:0-4705 GCA_031415235.1 Acidobacteriota bacterium
CGAGTGGAAGAGTGCCGGCTTGGCCAGCTTATAGCCCACCGTGAGCAGAATCGCCGCGAGCGTGGCCAGCGGGATGCGGTTGAGCAACGCGGGCACCGACATCACCGCCACGAGCAGCAGCACGCCGTGCAGGATGGCCGATGTCTTGGACTTTGCGCCCGACTGTATATTGGCCGAACTGCGCACGATGACCTGCGTGACCGGAAGGCCTCCAATCAAGCCCGACAGAATGTTGCCGAGGCCTTGCGCCTTCAGTTCGCGATTCGTCGGGGTGACCCGCTTCTCGGGGTCGAGCCGGTCGGTCGCTTCGACGCACAGCAGCGTCTCGAGGCTGGCGACGACCGCCAGCGTGATGGCCGTCGTGTAGACGGCGGCGTTGCCAAGCTGTGTGAAGTCGGGGAACGACAGCAGCGCCCCCAGCCCAGACAAGCCAGTCGTTTCCGGCAGTTGCACCAGATGCGTCGTGCCGATGGCCAGACCCGGAGCCACCGCCCTGAACATCTCGTTGAGCACGATGCCGAGTATCACCGCCACGAGCGGCCCCTGGATCCAGAGCGACGCCTTGATGCGCTTGATGAATGGCCGCTCCCACGTCACGAGCACGATGAGGGAGAGCACGGCCACGAGCAGCGCGCCTTCCTGAATCATCCCGAACATGTGGCCCACGGCCGAGAGTGTGTTGTCACCCCCAGCTGTTCCCGCAAACCCGAGATTGCCTTCGGCATCGGCGTCGTAGCCGACCGCGTGAGGAAGTTGCTTCAGGATGATGGTGAGGCCGATGCCGGTCAGCATGCCCTTGATGACCGACGACGGGAAGTAGTAACCGATGACCCCGGCGCGCAGGAATCCGAGCGCCAGCTGAATCACTCCGGCCATCACCACGGCCAACAGGAAGGTCTCCCACGAGCCCAGGGTCTGGATGGCCGTGAGCACGATGACGGCCAGCCCGGCGGCCGGTCCGCTCACGCCCAGGGCGGATCCGCTGGCGGCGCCCACGACGATGCCACCGACGATGCCGGCGATGATGCCGGAGGCCAGCGGCGCACCGGACGCGAGCGCGATGCCCAGGCACAACGGCACCGCCACGAGGAACACGACGAGGCTGGCGGGAAGGTCTGACGAGAGTCGAGTGAAGAACGTTCGATCCATCGGGCCGCACTCCTGCTGAACGAGAACGGGAGTAGGATAGCGGAGCCACAATCGAACGAAAAACAGATAATCGTGAATGAATATATAGATTTTACGAGAGCTGGTCGATGCCGGCACACACGGCAGCGCTCTGCCTCCGGGCCGACCTCGAGAAGTTCTTCAACAGCCGCAAGACCGAGTCGTTCACCGGCGCGGACGTCGCGACGCTGCTCGGCACGAGCGTGGCCGAGGGCGGCCCGGGGGGCTGTTCTTCGGCTTCGAGCACACCAACTTCGGTAGTGTGCACATCCGCACCGATGGCGAGCGGGTGCTGGTCTTCACGCACAGCGGCAAGGCCGGCGTGAACGAGGCCTACCGATTCGCGGTGTCAGCGACGCGTGAGGTCACGTTTGCCCTCACGCTGACTACTCGCTAGCTGCGGGCCCATCGGGCCGCACAGCGGAATCACGCTGTGCCTCGCAACGGCCTCCGTCCGTACGAGCAGCGGACCGGGGGCTGGCTGGGTACGGGGTGGCTGGTTTGCATCAGCGCCCAAGTAGCGGTCGTCCGCGTCCGAGTTCGCCACCGGCCGACCGCACACGGTGCCACACGAGTCCGTCAGCGCGGCAGCGCGCCGTTGGTCGCGGGCCGGCCCTCGTCTCCGCCCGGTGCCGTCTCCCACGGGTACTTGCGTTTGGTGACGTACTTCTCGAACCAGTCGAGCTCCACGTTCACCTTGAAGAGCTCGTGCCGGAGTTCGCCCCAGCCGTGCGGCTCGCGTGGCGCGATGTAGAGGTGCGTGGGCACGCCCAGGCTCTTGAGCGCGCGGTACATCTCCACCGACTGCGGCGACGGCACGCGCACGTCCTCCGCACCCACGAGAAAGATCGTCGGCGTGGTGACGCTGGACACGTACTTGAGCGGCGAGTGATCCCAGTAGGCGTCGATCGGCGCGTTGGCCTGCCACGGCGTGCCGCCGAACCACGGCGTGCGGTAGGTGCGTACGTCGCTCTGCGCGTACATCGAAATCCAGTTCGCCGCACCGGCCCCGGAGGCCGCGGCCTTGAACCGGTTGGTGAACGTGATGATCTTGTTGGTCAAGTGGCCTCCGCCGCTCCACCCCATCTTGACCATGCGATCGCCGTCGACGAGGCCGATGGCAATCAGGTGATCGACGCCGGTCATCACGTCGAGGTGCGCGTTCACGAAGTAGTGGCCCACCATGTCGCGCAGGAACGAGTCGCCGTAGCCGGTGCTGCCGCGGTAGTTGGGCTGCAGCACCACGTACCCCTTCGCGGCCAGCACCTGCGTGTAGTTGCCCCAGCGGCCGAATCCGAACTTGTCGGAGGCCTGCGGCCCACCGTGGGTCTGCACCACCAGGGGATAGCGCTGACCGGCCCGGTAGTCGAGCGGGTAGAAGAGCATCCCCTCCACGGTCACGCCGTCGGCGCCCTTCCACGCCACCTTGTCCTGGCGCGGCAGCTGGAAGTCGCGCGCGTAGCGATCGAACACGTGGCTCACCTGCGTGGGCGCGCCGCTCGTCATCGTCCAGACGTCACCGGCGCTGGCCGGGTCGTCCTTGGTGAACACGTGCCGTCCCGGTGCGGGGGCGTAGCTCCAGCCGGAGATGGCGTGATTCCCCGACGTGAGGGCGCGCGCCGCGCCGCCGGCCGCCGGAATCGCGAACAGCTGACTGTGCACGCCCATGTTGGCCACGAAGTAGATGGTGCGGCCGTCGCTCGACCACGCCGCGTCGGTGATCTCGTTGCCGAAGTCTTTCGTCAGGTCTCGAGCCGCGCCGCCCGCAGCGGGCATCACGAAGAGGTTGGCGTTGTAGTAGGTCTCGAAGCGCTCGTTGGCCTGGGACAGGAACAGCACCTGCGTCCCGTCGGGTGAAAGGCTGGCGCCGCTTTCGGCCACGTCGTTCTTCGTGAGCGTCACGGCGCCGCCACCGCTCGTATCCATCACCCACACCTCGTTCTGGCCGTTGTCGCCGAACAGAGGGCTGGGCGCGCGGTGATGCGCGATGCGCGAGCCGTCGGCCGACAGCTCGTACGAAGTGACCGAGAAGTCGCCCGAGGTGACGCGCGACTCGGCCTTCGACGCAATCTCGAACTTCCATAGGTGACGGTGCTCGAAGTTCTCGTCGAAGGCGTAGACGTCGTCCTTGGCCTTCTCGCGCGCGAGGAGGTCGGCCGGCACGGCATCGGCCGCCAGGAAGTACAGGAACCGGCCGTCGGGCGACCACGCCGGGTTGCTCGCCGCCGTCGCGTGAGTGGTCAGGGCGCGGGCCTCCCCACCGTCCATCGGCAGCAGCTGGATCTGCGCCGTCTCGGCGCCGTCGCGCTTGCCGACAAACGCGAGCCACCTACCATCAGCCGACCACCGCGGCTGTGATTCGCCCTCTTTGCCCGACGTGAGCTGCACGGCGCCCGTGCCGTCGGTGCGCACGCGCCATAGGTGAGCAATCCGCTTGTTAGCCGCCCAGTCGGCATCCGCCTGCACGTAGGCCACCTGCGTGCCGTCGGGGGACAGCTGCGGCGCGCTCACGACGGGCACGCTGATGAGGTCCACGATCGTCATCGGGCGCTGCGCCAGGGCGACCTCCGGCAGCGACAACAGTAGGGCGCACGAGACGACGAGAAGGCGATGGCGCGTCATTGGCGGGCCCTCCTCGGGCGGGGATCGGAATCGATTGTCGGGAGTGTAGCGCAGTCCCGCGGGCGCGGGACGGCTCGGGCGGGGCCCAACCTGGGCGAGCAATGCGGCCCCAAACACCTGTTGACGTGTGGTGACAGCTGCCTATAATCACCGCCAGCCCTGCCTGCCGCCACCAGCGACTGGTGTCCGGCCGTGAAATCGCCAGCAGGTGGAGTGCGAACGCGTCGTGCGCGAAGGAGGATCCATGAGACAGGTCATACAGACGGTTGCCGTGGTCGTGATCATTCTGGGACTGGCGGCGCCTGCCGTAGCGCAGAGTGGTCTGGGCGGCCTGCGGGGCGTCATCGTGGATGCCCAGGGCGGTGCGCTGCCGGGCGTGACCCTCACGGCCACGGCGCCCGAAATGCTCGGACCGCAATCGGCCGTGAGCAACGAGCGGGGCGAGTATCGGCTCATCAACCTCGTCCCGGGCACGTTCACCCTCACGGCGGAGCTCACGGGGTTTGCGACCTTCCGGCGCGAAGGGATCCTGATCCGCACCGGCTCGACGTTCCAGGTGGATGTCGCGATGCAGCTCAGCTCGCTGCAGGAGACCATCACCGTGTCGGGCGACTCGCCCATGATTGAAGTGGACAAGGCGAGCAACGTCCTCAACATCGACGGCGAGTTCCAGCGGCTGATGCCCATCCAGGCGCGCCGCAACTACAGCGACTTCCTCGAGTTGACGCCGGGCGTCATCTCCCGCGCGTTCGACGACGGCAGTGGCCGCCAGGTCTACTTCGGGCACGCCACCGAGCACTTCGCCCACGTCCTGCAGCTCGAGGGCACCATCGCCAGCAACTACCACGACGCGCAGCTCACCTACGTGTCGATGGGCGCCGACATGGTGCAAGACACGCAGGTGAAGACCGGCGGC
>JANORI010000036.1:0-1732 GCA_031415235.1 Acidobacteriota bacterium
CGAGCGACCGCCGTAGAGTAGCACGTCGCCGGGCATCAGATGCTCAAGCGCTAGGGGCATCAGGGCACCGCGCAGAAGCGCACGTTGGACGAGCCGCCGAATGGCTTAGGCACCTTGCCCTCGAAACACTGCATCACGGGCGGCTTGAACGGTTCGACCGTCATCCGCCACGCGTTGACCTCGCGGGCATCATGCGCGGCGCTGGCCGCTTCGATGGTCGCGTTCAGAGCGGCCTCGCGAGCGGCGAACGAGAGTGCGGCAATCGCGTCCACCTTCGCCGTGAGCGCCGCGAGCGCATCGAGCACCGGCTGTAAGTTCAGCGCGGCCGGAGGCGTGACCGTGCCACCGCCGCCGTTGCCGCCGCCTGTGCCCGCGCCACTCGGCCGAGGCGGGATGTAGACGTTCTGGTTGGCCGGCAGGACGCCATCGGGCGAGCAGCGGAACGAGTAGCCGTCCGCGCCGGAGCCGGGGATGCAGTCCCAGAACTCCCGCGATCGGCACTTAACAATCACGTCGTCACTCTGCGGGCGGCCCGAGCCGCCGTCCTTGATGCACCAGTTCGGATCGGGCGTGGGGTTGTAGATGGGATGGCCAAAGTGGATGATCCCGACCACGCGCGCCCAGAACGCGTTCCGCGAGTCCCGCGTCGAACTCGCGCCGAGGTTGATGCGCTCAGCATCATGCACGGCCCTGGCGATGTCCGGCACGCGATCAATCGACACTTGCGCCGCCGCCGGCCGCGCAAGTAGGAGCACACTCAACAGCGCCCACACGATCTTGCGGTTCATGCACTCACCCCCATGGCAGACTCAATGGCCGCCCGTTGCGGTAGATCGGCAAGGCCCGTCCACGACGGCACCCGTGAACGCCAGTCGAACACCCACGCCGACAGCACGCGCGGATGGGCCAACCATCGCCGTGTGCCTGCGGCACCGTCCGCCGTCGGCCCGAGGCGCCAGAGCGGATCGGACGCGGCCCCTTGGAAGCCCTGCACGACGAGGACGATCGGTTCGCGCCTGGTCGCCACGGCGTGCGCGAGAAACGGCTCGACATCCGCCGCCCATGCCCCGCCCGCGGGCACGTAGGCCTCAAGCGCCAGCACGTCCACGCCCGCCGGCACGGGATGGAACCACCAGCCCCCAAACGACGGATCGTCGTTGACGAACGAGTCGACCCACAGCACGGGCACCCCGGGGAGTGCCGCCCGGATCGCCGCGTGTTGCTGCCCCGTCCACCAGTGAATCGCGTGCGCCGCGGGGAGCCAATGCGTCGGGTTGGCGGGATCGAGGCCCGTCACCGAGATGCGCCCGCCCTTCCAATTGCTGTACCACTCCTCGTGATAGCAGACGCCCACGAGCCACGGCCGCAGCCCCGCGGCGTCGATGCGCCGCACCACGTCGGCCATGTAGGGGGCCACGGGTGTGGAAAACGCCAACGAGCCCAGCCAGAGCACCCACCGGATCCCGGTACGTTCGGCATCGCGCGCGGCCGCGGCGAAGTCCTCCCAGTCGCCGAGCGCGGCGAACGCCGCCCAGGACGGCCGATCGGCCACCTGCCCAGGCCGCGCCCAGAAGATGCCAGCGGGCTTACTCATGCGCCGGTCTCCATCTGCTGCGCCAATCGCACCGCCCGGCCTTTGACCTGTTTGGCCCACAGGCTGTTTCTCATCCCAGCCGCCGCCTCCACGTAGTCTCCGGCCTTCATCGCGGCCAGCGTGGCGTGAAACTTCTTC
>JANORI010000037.1:0-12928 GCA_031415235.1 Acidobacteriota bacterium
TCGAGTCCGAGCCGGTCGCGAATTTCCTTGGGCAACGTGATCTGGCCCTTGCTGGTGAGCGTGGCAAACATGATGGATATCCTGACGTGGAACGGTAATTCCTTACACTGTAGGACTGTAAGGAGTGGGCTGTCGAGTTCGTTCTCACGCGCGACGAACGCATTCCCGCCGGCAACAGGTGGGACGCCTCGCGCCCGACGCTCAATCCTCGCGATCGGCGCCGGCTGTGCTGGTGAGCACGTAGCGGACCGGTCGACTGACAGTGGCGCGCGATAAGCCCGTCCGCCAGGCGGTTGGCGTCACGCCTTGCCAGAGGTCCTTGTGTGCGCGGCGGCGAGTCTGGCTTTGACGCGGTGGCACCGACGACGGCCGCCGTTGTAGCCGGTGTGAAGGCCTGGCGACACGTCCGTCTACGGCGTCTTCAGCCCTTCGGTGCTCGCCGCGGCGTTCAGCTTGACGTCGTAGGCCACGAAGGCCTTCAGCGGAACGAGCGAGATCTGCTGGAACCGGATGGCGCTGGCCAGCTGCATCGCGTCTCCTGACCTCAGCGGATACCGCGCAAGCAGGGTTCGCGCGAGCGCTGCCACTTCGCTCGTCAACTCGACGATGTGCCAGGCCGAGAGATCCTTCGCGAGTGCGGCGGTGACCCGCTCGTGCTGGGAAGGCGAGAGAGCGCCGTGCCGAGCCAACCGGGCGAGCCCGGACGCGACTTCTACTTCGGACAGGCGGCTGACGACGGTCCGCCCCTCGCCCAGCCAACGGCGCACCGAGGCAGTGTGCGGTTCTCGGACGTACCGCTTGACGAGGGCGCTGGCGTCGAAGAAACGCGACTGGTCAGAAACGCTCATCACGATCCTGGCGGATCATGTCCGAACCGAGCTGTCGCCCCGTCGACACCGGCGCCAGGGGCGTGAGACGTGCGGAACTTGGCAAGGTGATCGCCCCCAACGCCGCCATGGCGGCCAGTCGAGCACCGGCGGCGCTGCCAGTTGGGCGCAGCGGGCGCAACTCGGCGACCGGCTCACTGCGGTCGGTCACGATGAACGCCTGGCCCCGGCTCACCCGCTTCAGATAACTGCCCAGGCGAGTCTTCAGTTCCCGGGAGCCGACGGTGGACACAGAACGTTCCATGTGGTCATTATGACCACATTCAAGCTCTTACTCAATCATAGGGGTGGGTCTCGATTGCCGCCCGGGTTCCGAGTCGCGACGGAAGCCCTGCGTCCCGAGATCAGCGCCCCGGGACCCAAGACCCGAGACCGCCCCCAGTCCCTAGTCCCCAGTCCCGGCGAGGCGCAGCGCCCGCGCAAACACCTCGTCATACATGGCCGGCGCCACCCTGCCCGTATGCGTGTTCTGCCGCGACGGGTGAAAGGCGCCGACCAGCGTGAGTCTGTCCCAAGGCCCTGGGAGGGGTGAGCCAGGGTCTGATAACCGAAATTCCGTCACCTTCAGACCCTGCTCATGTGTCCTATCGTCTTGGAGGCCGGCATGCCCACGGGCCATCCTCAGCGCGTTGCAGTCGCACTTCGTACCCGAGGTAGCCATGACGTCGCGCGACATGCCGCCCTGGCATGCGGATCCGGCTATCGGCCACTTCCGCAACGATCGCTCGCTTGCCCAGAAGGACATCGATACGGTGGTTGCGTGGGTGGCCGCCGGCGCGCCGCAGGGCAACCCCGCCGCCATGCCTGCGCTGCCAGCCATGGCGGAGGGCTGGATGATCGGCAAGCCCGATGTCGTGATTGAGATGCCGGTGGATTTCGAGATCCCGCCTGGTTCGCCGAACACCAAGGTCGAATCGCAGGGCGTCTTCTTGCGGGATGTGAAGATCTGGGCCCTCCATCCCCACATGCACGTGCGGGGGAAAGACATGACCTATACCGCGATCCCTCCCGACGGCCGCCGCGAGGTCCTGCTGCGCGTGCCGCGCTACCGCTTCGATTGGCAATTGGACTACTACCTCGCCGAGCCGAAGGCGCTGCCCAAGGGCACGAAGGTGCTGGTCACGGCGCACTTCGACAATTCGCCGGGCAACAAGGACAACCCCGACCCCACAGCGACGGTCTCCTCCGGCGATCAGACGGGGGATGTGATGATGGCCGGCTACTTCACGTGGTGATGCGCCCGTACGGCGGCTTGACCAGCGGCAAGCCCTGCGGACCCTTGCAGCAAGGCGCGGGTTGACGCGCGGAACCGCAGGTTGGTGTTCTTGGGCGTACCCGGGAGCAGGTTGGCGACGAACGGGTTCGTCATCGACGGCACGTAGAGCATGCCGGTTTCAGGATCGAAGGCCGCCCCCGTCCAGTCGGCGCCGCCAACCGACCCGGGCAGTTCGATAGTGCCCGTCGTGTTCTCGCCTGCGACCGACGGCGGTGTAAACACCGGACCGGTGACGCGACACCGCGATTGCTGGTGCCGCGCAGGCCGTCGTCTCCCGGCTTCTGCACCCACAGCGTCTTCCCGGTCGCCGGATCGAAGGCTTCCGCCAAGCCAACCGCGTTGGAGGCATAGAGCACGCCGTTGACCATCAGCGGAGTCGAGCGGAAGTTGTTCGAGACGCGCGGTGGTGCGCCGGTCGTGAGGCTGGCGTCGAGGTGTGGCCGGCGCCACGCGACCTGCAACGTCCCGACGTTGTCTGGGCGGATCTGGTCGAGGGGTGAATACTTGCGAGCGCCATTGTCACCGGATTAAAACCGCCATTCGTCGCGGGCCAGGGACAGTTCGTCGGCGCGGACCGTGGCCACTGCTGGCCACTGCCAACGCCATCGCACCGAAGGCCACCATGCGAGTAACCATCTGCAATCGCACGAACGTCTCCTAGAGGGGGTAACCGAGCGTCAGGCCCAGCGCAGTCACGAGGATCAACACCACCGGCGTCAACACCAGGAACACGACAAACGTGTAGCCCATGACGTCCCTGGCGCGCAGACCGAGCATACCGAGAACTGGCAGCATCCAAAACGGCTGCAGCAGGTTGGCCAGAGCCTCGCCCAGGTCGTAGGCGACCACGACCCAGCCGAGGTGCACCTTCAGCTCGTGAGCCGCGGCCATCACGTAAGGCGCTTCGATGACCCACTTCGAGCCGCCGGATGGCACGAACACGCCGAGCACGGCCGAGTAGATGGCGACGACCGCCGGAAACGTGGTGGCGTTGGAGGCGCCGACGAACAGGGCCGCGAGCTGCTGACTCAAATGCGTACCTGTGATGATGGCGGCGATGCCGGCGTAAAACGGAAACTGCAGCAGCACGCCCCACACGGCCGGTGTCGCGCCCTGCACGGCGTGCATGAGGCGCGCCGGCGTGCGGTGAAGCAGTATTCCCATCAACAGGAAAGACAGGTTCACCACGTCGAGCGTGATCGCGTTGATGGCGTCTGGTGCGCGCATGAAATAGCGCACCAGGTAGGTGCTGCCAAGGGCAACGATGAACAGCGGCAGGATAGCCGAATGTTCGAGCCAGGCGCCGGGCGGGACGTTGTCGCGAGTGGGCGTCGGAGCCTCACGGTCGGTCAGGTCAACGCCGAGGTCGGCTGCCGTTCGCGCCCGGCCGGCGGGCGGCGTAGCCAGCCACATGACCGCGGTCACGATGATTATCTCGATCAGCACCGCGAGCAGGCTTTGCCATAGAAAAATAGTGTGGGTGAATGGGATGAGCCCGTCCGGCAGCACACCGCCAGCGACGATGTCGCGGATCTGCGGTTGCAGGGCGCCCGGTGTGGCCATCTGGAGGGCGGCGGAGCCGCTCAGTCCCTGGGCCCAGATGCTGCCGAGGCCCAGGAAGCTGGCGGCCGCCAGGGCGCGGTAGTCGACGTGCGCGACTCGCCGGGCGACTTCTCGCGCGAGCACCGCGCTGAAGATCAACGAGAAGCCCCAGTTGAACCAGGAACTCGTCATGGCAAAGAACGCCACCATGGCCACGGCGCTTCGCGGTGTCTGCGGCCAGCCGGCAATGCTGCGAATCACTGCGCGCATCGGCGCCGAGGTGGCCAGTACATGCCCCGTGATGATGATCAGCGACATCTGCATGGTGAATGGGATGAGGCCCCAGAACCCGGCACCCCACGCGTCGACGATCTGCGCCGCCGTCGCGGGGGTCCACAGGAGCGCCGCCACGACGACGATCACGGTGGCCACGAGGGCGAAGATGAACGCGTCGGGAATCCAGCGTTCAGTCCAGGCGGTCAGGGCCAGCGCGGCGCGGCCAACGGCGCCAGGCTCGTCAGGCGCGGTGGCGCCCGGCCTCTGCGATGGGGGCATGTTGAGGAAACCTTAGCACTGGTTTCCGGTCTGGCAAATCTGGAAGACGGAAGTTACACTGCGCCGGTGTCCATGTCCCGCCTGTTGGTTGTCCTGACTTCGTGCCTCGTCATGGTTGCCTCGCGACTCGAGGCGCAAATCAGCACCGCTGTGATCGACCAGCACAAGGCGGCGCTCGAACGGCAGACGACTGACCCCGATCAGAGGCGTGACGGCGGCACGCAGCCACGCGACTGGGAGTACCAGCTCGCCGAAGGCGTTCGCACGCGCCAGGTCACGTTCTACGTCGATGGTGGTGTTCCGCTGTACGGCAAGCTGTTTCTACCGAAAGGTTTCACCACGACGGCCAAGTACCCGGCCGTGGTCGTCGGCCACGGCATCAACGCCTTGTCGATCGGCATCGAGAAGTTTGCCTCGCGGTTCGCCGAGCGCGGACTGGTGGCGATGGCGATCGACTACCAGAGCTACGGCTTCAGTGGCAGCGGTTCCGACGACCTGCGGCTGCTCGATCCCGACCCGACGACCGATGCGGCGGCGGTGACAGAGGCCGAGCGGCGGCTTGTCCTCAAGCGCACCAACCTGAACAACGTCCACGAGGTCGCCGACGTCCGCGCGGCCGTCTCCTACTTGCAGGGCGAGCCGGGTGTCGATCCCGATCGCATCGGCATCTGGGGCTCGAGCAACGGCGGTGCGATCGTAATGGCCGTGGCCGCGGTTGATGCCCGCGTGAAGGCCGTGGTGTCCCAGGTCTCCGCACCGCGTCCGGTGGTCCGCGCGCCGGTGCCGGTGGGAGCCAACCTGCTGCAGGACGCCATTGCGCGCGTGCGCACGGGACAGGGCGGGGAAGTGGACGGCGGCTTTTCGTTCAAGAGCAAGATCGATGCATGGTCGAACCAGCGCAATCGCGATGTTCGGCCCGGCACTACGCTCGATCAGATTCGGCCAACCACCGCGGTGTTGTTGATCCCGGCGGAGAAGGATGAACTGACCGGTGGCGCCGCCGGCGCGATTGAGGCGGCGAAGTTCCTGAGTGGTCGTGGCGTGCCGAGCCAGGCGGCGGTGCTGCCAGGGCTCTCGCATTTTCAGGCGTACTCGTACGCGGGTTTTGAAGTGGGGTCGACACTGGCCGCCGATTGGTTCGTGAAGTTCTTGGCGTCGCCGTCCACTGTGCCTCCGAGCCCGCATCCGGTGGCGACCCCCGCACCTGCCGTGGCGCCAACGTCGCCGGTCGCGGGAGCCGCGGGCAAGGACGTCCGGTTCTTCAGCGAAGCCGTGTCCATCCACGGCCGACTGTTCTATCCGCCCGGCTTTGCCACCACGGGCTCCGCGCCCGCGGTGGTTCTTGCGCCAGGCTGGGGAGAAACGGCGGCGACCACGGAGCAGGCCGCCGCGCAATTCGCCGCCAAGGGCATCGTGGCCCTGGCGATCGATTACCGCGGCTGGGGCAAGAGTGGCGGCTTCATCTATTTGGCCGATGGCACGCGTTGGGACGATCGCCTGCGCTTCTCGCAGCACACCTCGAAAGTTCGGATTCGCCGCAAGCGGTTGCTCCCTGAGGCCCAGGTGATCGACATTCGCAACGCCATCACGTTCCTGCAGGGAGAGCCGGGCGTGGATCCCGCGCGCATTGGCGTGTGGGGCACGGGCGTCTCGGGCGGGCACGTCGTGGCCACCGCCGCGGCTGACGCCCGGGTCAAAGCTGGCGTGGGCGTGGCTCCCGTTATGGCCGGCAAAGACATGCCGCGCCAGTCGTTCAGCCCCACGGCGACCGAGCGTGCCGACATGGTGCGCCTGGCGCGATCGGGACAAGCGCCCGCCACGGCGACGGCCGCCGCCGCCATGAATGCGGACGAAGCCCGTCTGGCCTTGGCGCAATACCTGCCGTTCACGCTGCTGGATCAGATCCCGAAATCGTCTGCGCTCCTGTACATCACCGACGAGCGCGGAGATGCCGCCGTGGATGTCGCAGTCCAGTGGTTCCTGAAGAATTTGTGAGCCGCCTGCGCTGGCTGCCGGTCGCGATCGCCGTCGTGATCTCGTCGGCGGTGACCGCGCAGCGGATCGCCCCGCCCGGGCGCGTGGTGGCATTACGGCGGCGATGCTGGCAGCAGCCGGTACTCCGCACTCAACCAGATCAACCTCACCAACGTCACGCAGCTCGACGTGGCCTGGCGCTGGCCGTCTCCCGACAACGCCATCGTCAAGGCCAACCCACTGGCACGTCCCGGCGGATTCGAGGACACGCCGTTGGTAGTGAACGGGCCACTCTCGAGCGCCGAGCCGTCGCGTGACCTCGACGGGGCGCTCGGCGGCACGCTTCGGTCAGCCCCCGGCTCGATACGACCGCCGCCAAGCGCCTGTAGATTTACCACTGACGAACGACAACTGATTCGACTGAACTAACCCGTCCACCGAATCGGATCAGGCCCAAGCTGGTGGCGCGGGGGAAAGCGAAACCCAAAGTGGGCACGGCCGTCGCGCGCGGACTGGAACGCCGCGCACCTGCGCTACCTCGCGAAGGTCGTGTGCCGCCACGGCGGCGCAGCAGATCGTGTTTCAGGAATCGGTGCGCGCCGTCGATGAACAGGTCGACCGGCTTGGCCGGCTCGAGGCCGAACTCCTCGATCGCGCGCCGGCCTGGCGGCTCTATCCCGTCGTGCAGGCGCTGCAAGCCCTGCGCGGCGTCCAGTTCCTCGTCGCGATCACCGTCGTGGCGGAACTCGGCGACCTGACGCGCTTCGACAATCCGCGCCAACTCGCGGCGTTCGTCGGCTTGATTCCGTCCGAGTACTCCAGTGGCCAGGCGCGTCGCCAGGGCGGCATCACGAAAGCGGGCAACGGCCGCGCCCGCCGCGCGTTGATCGAAGGCGCCTGGGCGTATCGACATCCCGCCAAGGTGTCGCAGCATATCCAGACGCGCATCCACGGGCTGCCGAAGCCGATTCAAGACCTTGGCTGGAAGGCCCAGGTCCGGTTGTGCAAGCGCTTTCGACGCCTCGTCGGGCGCGGCACGCATCCCAACCTCGCGGTCACCGCGATCGCGCGGGAACTGATCGCATACATGTGAGCGATCGTTCACCACTCTCTCGGGTCGGCGTGCGGCCCCGGTTTCCGCGCAACCCTCGACGACGTGAAGAGGCGGCTTCGGCTGACCCTCGTGCCTAGAAAGCCTGTAAAAGCCCTTCGTCACGATGTTATGCTGTTTTTCTCGACTTGCGCCCGCTCACAACGTCGAGAACTGCCTCCGGATGTTTCGCAGCAACGCGAAGCAGCACCCTCGCTGGACCTTCCGGGTTTCGGCGTCCCTGTTCCCAATTGCGGAGCGTGGCAACGCTGATTCCCATGAGCTTGGCGAACTTGTCCTGAGACAGGCCATAGGACCGGCGAATCTTCTGCGCGTTCGGCTCATTGGCTCCGAATACCCGGCTGGGGGCTCGTTCCCCTCGGAGTATTTCGCCGCCCTGCCGTACGCTCTCTAACAGTTCTTCGAAAACGTCCGCTTTCATCTCAATTCACTTTCTGCAATAAGCCGAAGCTGCTTCAACTGTGGCGCGCTCAGATCGTCCCGCTCTTGCTTGAGAAACACGAACAACATCGGGCTGCGATCGGCATAACGCAACGGCGTTCAGCCGCGAGCCGCGCGTAGCGGTCGCTTCGCTTTGCCCGGCTGCTGGGCGCGGCTCGTCGGCTGCAACGCCTTGATCCTCATACAGCCCTCCCCCTGCTCCGACTCGCGAGAGTAGGCTGACCGCAGGGCAAATGCGCATTCGCGCGGGAGGAGGACCGATGCGATTCTACAACCGACAGCACCAGTACTACTGCGGGATCGATCTGCACGTGAAGGCCATGTACGTCTGCATCCTCGACACGGCGGGCCAGGTGCTCGTACACCGCAACGTGCCGTCCACGCCGGCGGCGTTGATCGAGATCGTCGCGCCGTACCGCGCGGACCTCGTCGTGGCGGCCGAATGCATGTTTACCTGGTACTGGCTCGCGGACGTCTGCGCCGCCGAAGGCATCGCGTGTGTGCTGGGCCACGCGCTGGCGATGAAGGCCATCCACGGCGGCAAGGCCAAGCACGAGAAGATCGACTCGCACACGATCGCGGTCCTCCTCCGCGGCGGGATGCTGCCGCAAGCGTACGTGTATCCCGCCGCGATGCGCGCCACGCGCGATCTGATCCGTCGGCGTTGACATCTCGTGCGCAACCGCGGCGAACTCGTGGCCCACATCCAGAACACGTGCGCGCAATACAACCTGCCCGAGTTCGGCCGCACACTCGCCTCCAAGGCGAATCGCGACGGCGTCGTCGAGCACGTCCCCGATCCCAGCGTGCAGAAGAGCATCGAGGTCGACGTCGCGCTGATCGGCCAATACGATGCGCTGGTCACGGATCTCGAACTGACCATCGTCCGTGAGGCGACACGCCACGATGCCGAGGCCGTCCATCGGCTCCGATCGGTCCCCGGCATTGGCACAATCTTGGCCTTGACCCTTCTGTACGAGATCCACGACCTCACGCGTTTCGATCGCGTGCAGGAGTTCGCCTTCTACGCGCGACTGATCACGTGCACCAGGGAGTCCGGCGGCAAGAAACTCTGGACGGGCGGGGCCAAGATGGGCAACGTCCACCTGAAGTGGGGTTGTTCCGAAGCCGCGGTGACATTCCTACGCCACAACAGCGCTGGGCAAAAGCTGAAAGCACGCCTGGAGACAAAACACGGCAAGGGGAACGCCTTCTCGGACGGAGAAGATCTACGTACGTGACGGGGGGAGGGCTGATAGGTGTTAGCCAGCTGTGTGATTGGATTGGCCGGCGTTGCAAGTTGTGCCTGGTAGACGAGCGACTCCTTGCGGTCGAAGAATCCGTCCGACGCTCCGATGCCCGCACCGAACGCACCCCAACCCGCACTCATGAACAGCGCCCAAGGTACGCGGTTGCTCTTGGCGAACGCCCCGACGAGGCCCCCCGCAACGGTGCCAATCAGCCAGCCGCGCTTGGCTTTCGTCGCGGTTAGTCGTTCGACGAGGAATAGGCGCTGAACGTTAGCCCGGAGGACCGTCCTCGGTGAGGGTCCCGCTGCGATAGTGATCTCATCACCATCTGCACGCACGATCTGCCCGGCGACTACGTTATGCGCAGTGTCTTCGACGCGAACGGACCTCCCGGTGCCAAGCCGCATCACGGCCGACCAGTCGCTAGATTCGGAACCGGCCCGCATGCCCATCGATGGCAGCGACGCGCACCCTGCAAGCCCCAGGATCGCCATAGCCCAGGGTACCGCGACGATAAAGAGTGCGCGCGACGGTGGCCGACCGCCCATGACCGAACGTGTCAGCCGATTCTGCATGGCCTTAGCGCCTCGCACAGCAGGTGATCGTTCTCTTCGGTTCGCTTCGTTGTCTGGCTAACGTTCGCGTTCACCAGCGGCCGTCTGGTGCAACGCGGTGTTCGGCGGCGTGATCGGGTCACTGGCCTGTTATCTTGACGTTCTAACGTTATAACGCTATAGTGACCGCATGGGCTTGACCAAGCGGGCAACCATCTACCTCGATGCCGACCTCCATCGAGCTGTCCGGATGAAGGCTGCAGAGATTGAGAAGTCTGTTTCCGATCTGGTGAACGCTGCGCTCCGGCACAGCCTCGCAGAAGACGCCGACGATCTCGCCGCATTTGGCGACAGAGCCAAGGAGTCGAACCTTGACTTCGAGGCCGTCGTGAAGGATCTCCGGCGTCGTGGCAAACTATAGGCTTTTCATCAAGCCGTCGGCCGGCAAGGACATCGAAGGCCTCCCGAAGCAGGAGCGGGGACGGATCGTCGCGAAGATTTCGTCTCTGTCGCGCGACCCGAAACCGCCGGGTTGCGAAAAGCTCTCGGGGCAGGACCGATACCGCCTTCGACAAGGGAACTACCGAATCCTGTACGAGATTCAGGACTTGGCTCTTATCGTCGTGGTCGTCAAGGTCGGTCATCGTCGCGACGTTTATCGGTAGCCGTCGGCCGAACGGCATGCCGTTCACCTGCGGTACGCGCGAGGCCAGCATACACCCGAGCGCGAGGGGCCCGCGTACGCGGGCCCCGGTGCCGTCAGGTGCAACGGCTGGTTAGACGGCCGGTCGTGTCACGCGATCGCGGACAGAATCGCGCGACCGGTGCCCAAGTGCCTCAATCGAGCCCTGACCGATCACCGGCGCGCGATGCCACCACCTGCTGATTGCATGGCACGATGCGCGGCGGAACGGAGGCGCCTCCGGCAACGCTGGTGCGAGCCCGCGCGTGACGGTGCGCGGCACCACGCCGGAGTCACGACGATGTGCGATGAGGCTCGGCGCAGGAACCGCGCCCTGATGGAAGAGCGGCACAACCACCGCTCGTGCCCAGACGCCCGATGACTTGGTGCGCTGTGCGGACTTCCTTCGCTGCCGTCTTCCGGTTGACAGCTACGTGCGGCGCACCAGGCTCTTCACCGCACACGCCGACCTCGTGATCGCAGTCGTGGGCACGGTCCACGACGACGCCAGGCACCGGGTGGTGTCGGCCGTGGTGCAGGTGCTACAGACGGGCGGCGTGACCGAACATCGCTGACCGGTCGCGGCCGATCGTCGCAGTCTGCACTTTCATAGCGCACCCGAACCGAAGACCATCGCCTGGGACGATGCGGCCACCGAGCGCACGAAGAAGATCCCCGCGTTCGTCCGGGGCATGGTCGTTGGGGCGGTCGAGGAGTCCTGCCGCAAGAGCGGCCTCGACCGCGTGACCGTCGAGGAACTCGAGCGAATCCGCTCGCGGATGCCGACCCCGAAGATCTTCGGCTAGTGCTACCGGAAGGGATCCGATTCGCTCTGCACCGCGAGCGCGACCTGTTCGTCCATCCACTTCTGGAACTCCTCGGCGCTCTGGACGGTGACGAAGCCCCGCATCCGGAAGTGGCCCAAACCGCAGAGTTGCGCGCAGGCGATCTCGTACTGGAACTCGGGATTCCCCGTCCGGGTGCGCATCTCCGCGGTCGTGACGGTGGGGACGAACCAGATGGGAATCGTGAGGCCTGGGATGGCGTCCTGCTTCACGCGAAGCTCGGGCACGCCGAAGCTGTGGATGACGTCCTTGCTCCTGAGTCTCACGATGATCGGCTTGTTCACGGGCAGATAGAGCTGATTGAGCGTCGTGACGTCGTCTTTCGCGGCAGGATCGGAGCGGTCGAGTCCCAAGGGGTTCGACTGGAGGTCGAGCAGCTTGAGGTCGGTGCGGCCGAAGACCCCGTCGGGACCGGGATAGTGCATGTTCCAGGCGAACTGCTCGCCGGTCACCTGAACGACCAGCGCTTCGCTCGCCGGGGGCATGCCATCGACCCTCGCGGCCCAGAGCGGGATCGCGAATCCGAGCAGGAGCACCGCCTCGACCACGACCACGCCGACCTCGGAATAGGTCGACACGTGCGACGTGACCCCCGTGTAGTTCGCCACCGGATGCCGCGATTGCCGGAAACGGACCAGGCAGTACGTGAAGAACCCTCCCCACCCGACGAACAGGATCAGCATGAACACGTGAACCCAGCCGATCATGCCGTCGATCTGCCCGCCGTGAGCCGAGGCGAGCGCCGGAAGTCCGAGCCAGTTGGTCATGATGTTCTCGGCGCCCCTTGGAGGTTCGACCATTCCGTGTCGAGCTCGACGTCCGCGATGCGCTTCGCGCGCTTGCGGAGATAGAGAAAGAAGCCCACGAACCCGCCCTGCACCGCAAACAGAACGGCCAGCATCACCAGGACGCCGAGCCTCGCCCCGTCGACCATCGCGGTCTCTTCCGCCCCGAAGCACACCGGGCAGGCGAAGACGCTCGAGCTGCCGCCGATGACCAACGCCACGGTGCATGCCGCCGCGAAGCGAAGGCGGATCCTGCCCTGAGCGAGCGAAGCGAGTCGAAGGGTCATCTCAGCGTCCTCGTCGTGCGCAGGAACCATGAGTCGTAGACGAGCAGGCCAACCGACATGGCGAACGCCGCCACGGCCGCGAGCAGGCTCGAGAGCCCGTTCTCCCGCCCGTACTGGCCCAGGCACCAGACACCGAACAGCACCGCGAGTGCCGCGGAGAGGAAGATCAACAGCGCATGGAACCACCTGAGGTTCATTCGGGAATCCAGAAGCCGTCGCTGACGGTGAGGATGGGAAGCAGCAGCAGCGCGACGAAGAAGGCAGCGGTCAGCGCGAGGACCGCGAGGATCAGCTTCTTCTCGGAGATCAGGTGCATGAAGTAGCACGCCACGAGCGATCCTTTGACCGTCGCGACGAGCAGCGCGACGGTCACGGCCATCGGCACGGAAAGGTCGAGGTAAGAGATCGCCACTGTGACGAGAGTCAAGACCAAGAGCGCCACGAAGACGGTGATGTAGACCCGGACGTGTCTGTCGATCTCAGCCGGGTCGTGCGCGGCATGGTCACTGGTCGCTGCGTGGTCGCTCGTCATGGATGCCGCCTACAGCAAATACCGCTTTACAGAAGATATAGCGTCGGGAAGAGGAAGATCCAGACTAGATCCACGAAATGCCAGAAGAGGCCCGAGTGCTCGACCCGGTTGGTGAACCACACCGGGTTCGTCTTCCAGAGCTTCGCGCCGGGGCCCCAGAAATAGGCGTTCACCGCCATCCCGCCGGCCACGTGGAGCATGTGCAGG
>JANORI010000038.1:0-6907 GCA_031415235.1 Acidobacteriota bacterium
GTCTCGGCACCGACCCGTTCGCCGCGGGCCTGCTCCGGCGACATGTAGCGCACAGTGCCGAGCACGTCGCCCGGGGCGGTGGAGAATGCCGTCACGCTGTCTTCGTAGCGCTGGTCCAGTTGTGCGATGCCGAAGTCGAGCAGCTTCACCAAACCGTCGTCCCGGACCATCACGTTTTCGGGCTTGATATCGCGATGCACGATTCCTGCGGCGTGGGCCACGGCCAGCGCCTGGGCGATCTGCCTCGACCACTGGATCACGACACCGCAGTCAACCGCCTCACGACCGAGTGCTCGCAGCGTCCGGCCAGCGACGAACTCCATCGCAATGAACTGGCCAGCCTCGCACTGGCCGATGTCGTAAATGGTGACGATGTTCGGGTGATTGAGCGCCGAGGCGACTCTGGCTTCCTGTTCGAACCGGCTGACGCGGTCCGGCTCCTGAAGGAGATGGCTCGGCAGCAGCTTGATGGCCGCCTTTCGCTGCAGGCGAGGGTCCTCCACGAGGTACACCACTCCCATGCCACCGGCACCAAGGGTCTCGACGACACGGTAATGACCGATCTGTGACGGAGCCACGGAGTGTGGAGTCTAGCGTGTCAGGAGACGCACCCACAACGACCCAGCGCCTCCACCCGCGTCGCCTGCCGGCTGAACTGGCGACTTCTTCGAGACTTGCCAGTGCAGACCGTAGCGTGCCCTCGGCGCTCGCAGGCGGTGGGCAGGTAGCTAGCTCGCGGGCGCGAAGCGCTGCAGTGGCACCGCCACGTCGGGGAACGCGCGCAGCACCGCCGTGTCGTTGGTGACGAGCCGCACGCCCAAATCGTGGGCCAGGGCCACGAACTCGCAGTCGTAGGTGGAGCAGCCCGACCGACTCGCGAGCGACAGCACACGCGCAGTGTCGACCGAGAATTCGCGACCTCGCACCTGGGACCCCGCGGCAGCCGCGATGTCATTCGCGCGGGGCAGCGACAGCGCGCGGCGTTTGTGGGCTCCCGCCAGCACGCTCCGGAACTCGGAGCGCCAGAGCAGAGGCACGGCCCACTCGGCGTCGTCAGCGAGCAGTCGCTCGGCCGCCGTCGTGAACTCGCCTGGCAACCACAAGTAGGCCACGACGTTGGTGTCGACGACGGTCATGGGCGTCCCTGTGTGACCCAGGTTCGCAGCTCGCTGCCGCTCACCCGCTTCACGCCGACACGCAACCGCCGCGCCCTGGCCAGCAACTGGTCGGGGTCAACGCGTTCGCCAGCCGTGGCCTCCTCCAGGCATGCCAGGGCCTCCTGGCTGAGACTGCGCCGATTGCGGACGGCTCGTTGCCTTAGCGCTTCGTGCAGGCCGGCGGGGATGTCTTTCAGAGTGAGACTCGCCATGCCACCAATGTAGCACCAGAATGGTGGCGGCGCGTGACCGCCAACCGCAGCGGCTCGACGCCGGACGTCACACAGGATTAGACCGACGCCCGGAACAGCTCACGCAGTGCAATGGCGCAGCCGGGCAGTAGCGGCGTGGTCAACGTGTCGACGTCCTCGGCCGAGAGTTCCGCTACTCGAGTGAGCTTACCCTCCGGCGACGGCCGGAACACCTGCACCGCGTCGAGCTCAGGGTCGACCAGCCAGTACTCCCGCACACCCGTGCGCTCGAACAGGCGGCGCTTGGTCTGCGCATCGCGCTTGCGGCTACTCTTCGACAACACCTCCACGACGAGCGCTGGCGGTCCTTGGATGTTCTTCTCCGTCATGATCGCGGCCTGGTCGCCTGCCACGAACAGCAGATCTGGCTCCACCACGTCGTAGTGCGACAGCACGACGTCGAGCGGCGACAGGAACACCTGCCCCGCCTGCGGATGCGCTCTGAGGTAGATCGCGATCTCGACGTGGAGTCGCCCCACTAGCTGCTGGTGCCGCAGATTGGGCGAGGGCGTCACGTGGTGCTCGCCGTCGATGATCTCGTGACGCTTCCCATCGTCAGGGAACAGCACGAAGTCGTCGTAGGTGAGGCGCGTGTCGGCGCGTGCCGCGAGCGTGCGCATGCTATCCTCCCCGGCCATGTCCGCAGTCTACAACCGGCCATGGCAGAGGCCAATGCCAGGGCCGTGCCGTTCAGGAACCGGCCTGATTCTGCAGAACGCGCGGGGCGGATGGCAGGATCTGCCCCAACGCCCGTGCCTCGGGCAGGATGGTCTTGCGGTTCCTACCAGCGCACGAGCGTCAGGAACGTCGCGAAGTCGGCGCACGCCAGATCGGGCGGCGTGTCTATTACCGCAAACTGCGCGGCGCTGAAGCTGGTCGTCACCGCCACCACGCGCATGCCGGCGGCCTTGGCCGCCACGATGCCCATCGGCGCGTCTTCGAACACGACGCATTCCTCAGCCGGCACCTGCAATTGCCGGCTCGCCTCGATGAACACATCCGGCGCGGGCTTGCCGCGCGGCACCTGATCGCCGCGCACGATGGTGGAGAACGCGTGCGCGAGGCCGGTCTCACTGAGCGTGTGCGCCACGTTCAGCTCGGGCGCCGACGTGGCGAGCGCCACAGCGATACGCAAAGCCGCGAGCCGTTCGAGCAGCGCCGGCAGGCCCGCCACAAGGGTCAGCCGGCCGCGCGACAGCTCGCGGTACAGGCCTTCCTTCTCGTGCTCGAAGGATTGCCATTCCTCGCGCGACAGCTCGCGATCGAACAGCACCGGGAAGATCTCGCTGTTGCGGCGCCCATCGAGCTTGGCCCGGTCGGCGGGGGTAAGCGCCGGCAACCCGTGACGCTCGGCAAAGACCGCGAACGCCTCGGCGTGCAGCGACATGTTGTCGACGACGGTGCCGTCGAGGTCGAAGATGGCAGCGCGCGGGCGGGCTGTGATGGGCACGAACCATTGTCGCCGACCAGCGCCGGTCGACACCGTCCGGGCGGACGCACAGCGCCCGGGTACTCTCGAAGTGAGCACTCAGTCCTTCTGAGATCGGGCCTGCCGGGCATACGTGCCGTCGAACGCCGTGGCCCAGGTGGTGCCGGATTGCAGCAGCAGAAGCAGCAGGGCGTACCTGCCTCACACCCTACGCGGCTTCGGCCGGGCGCGACAGCGGTATCCGTACAACCCCTGGGACGAACCGCGTGACAGACGGCGTCTACGGCTCGATCGTGGCCGTCTTGATGTAGTCCATCTTCGGGAACGACTTGATAAGGTAGGCGTTACCTTCGGCGGCCACGCGCGCTTGCGGCGGGCCGCCGCCACTTGGTGCGCCTTCGCCGTAGCCGGTGTAGATCCTGTCGACGACATCAGCGACGCTCACCACTTGGCCAAACGGGGCAAAGCCCATGCCGTCGAGATTGGTGTTGTTCCTGAAGTTGATGAACACCTGGGTGGTACGCGTGTCGGGCGAAGCGCCCATGGCAAAAGTGATGAAGCCCTTCTTGTTGCTCTGCGTCACCTTGTCGGGTGGGATGCGCGCGGTTTGCCACACTTTCGACACCGTCGGGTTGGCGTTGAGGCCGAACTGCACCATGAAATTCGGCACGGCGCGGAAGAACCGCGCCTCGTCGTAGAAGCCGTTCTTCACGAGGTTGTAGAACCGGTCGGCGCCATTGGGCGCCCAGGCGCGGGTCACCTTGACCGCGAACTCGCCGATGCTGGTGTCGAACTTCACGTTGTAGGTGTCTGGCGCCGTCTCTTCGAAGGCCGCCGGCACCATCAACGACTTGCGCGGCGCCGCCTGCTCAACGCGTGCCCCAACGGTCGCCGCAGCCAGAACCACCAGCGCCGTCAGTGCCACCGTCCGTGTTCCGAAAATCATGCTCTTCCCTCCGTCACTACAATACAGGCTCTGCGCCCGCCAGACGAACAGGCCGGTGCCGCACCGCCGTCAGAAGCGGAGGAACCGGTTGACCTTCACGATGAAAGCCTGGTTCAGCAGGCCGGGCGCGCCGAGCCTGGCATCGCTGTCTCGTTCCTGGTTGTAGACGACGAAGAGCTCGCTGCCAGGACGGTACTCCCAGCGCAGGCGCGCGTTCGCACTGACCGTGTGCGTGCTCGAGTTGTACTGCACGAGCGCGCTCGCAAAGAGCAGCGGCGTCGCCGTGTACGTGATGCGCGATCCGGCCAGTGTGTTCACGAAGGCACCAGCGGGCAGGTCGAGCCAGTTCACTGAGACCGTCGGTTCGACCGCGAGTTGCGACGAGACGTTGAACCGCGATCGGTTGAAGGTGACGGAGGTGCGACTGCCGCCGTAGAAGGAGCCCTGCTCGACCAGCACGTTCCCACTCAGGCGCCGCTGCTGCCCCATGTTGTAACCGACGCGGCCCGTCGTGAACCGGTAGCCACCGACCGGCACGCGTGCGCCCGGCACCGGCGTGAACGCGCGGGTGATGAGCTCGTAGTCATCGTTCAGGCCCACGCTGAGCCGGTCGCTGTTCTGGAACTCGAGCGCGACTTCGCCGTCGGCAATCCGCGTGCTGAGCCGGCCCGCGCTGTCCTCGATGTAGGTAAACTGCGCGATGTTCGAAAGCTTTCGCACCCGCGTGCTCTTCGTCGGACGCGGACTGAAGCGCAGCTGCGCGTAGTTCTTGCGCATGTCCAACCGGCGCAAGAAGCCGACCTCTGGATTGAAATTCTTGTCGATCGACAACCGCTCGAGCTGCACGCCGTAGCGGTCGCCGCCGTACTCTATCTGCGCGCGATAGCTCATGTCGTCCGACGTGATGCGATCGGAGACGCTCTTGGCGACGTAGGTCGCAATCGTGAGGTTAGTGAAGAAGGCAAACGTGCCATCCACGCCGTAGACCTGGTTCGATCCAGGCATCGTTTGCGCCTTCGACCGCGCCGTGGCCAGCACCCCAATGCTGCTCCGGCGCAGGATGTCTCGCTTCAGCCGGACTACCGAGAAATTCGTGGCGGCCGCGTTGGCCGCAGTGTCTTCCCGGGTCTGCATGTTGACCATGCCGATCGAGTAGCGGCCCACCCGCCCGGTCAGGCGGCCACCACCCAGGATGGGCACCTCGCGGCTGCCCGAGAGGCCCATCCGACGGCTGTAGAACAGCAGGGGCAGGTCGGAGCTATTGGCCGCAGCGCCGACATTGAAGCTGTTGTTGCCGAAGGTGAAGGTGCCCTGGTTCTCCAGGAAGAAATCGCGTTTCTCCGGAAAGAACAGACTGAAGCGCGTAAGGTTCACCTGTTGCTCGTCGGCTTCCACTTGGGCAAAGTCGGTGTTGTAGGTGAGATCCAGCGTGAGGTTCTTGGTGATGCCGTACTTCGCGTCGACGCCGATGTCGCCGCTCACGTCGTTGGCGCGCTTGGGCGTCGACGCGTTGTCCGACGTGAGATCGGCAATGGCGTAGGGTTTCAGCTCGAAGGTGCGAGAGGCCACGGGCGCTTCGAGCCCAATGAGATTGGCATACAAGGAGGCTGAGAAATCAGCGCGGCCGAGACCGAGCGACGGAGGCACCTTCGTGAGGTACGCGATCTCGTTCTTCGCCTTGATCGAGCGACGCGCCTGAAATCCCCAATCCTGCGTCCGGCCGGGCGCATAACGAATCGACTTGAACGGCACCGCCGCTTCAATCGTCCAGCCGCCGTCGAACGAGCCCGCCTCGAGGCTCCACACCGGGTTCCAGTCGGGATTGAACTGCCGCTCGTTGGCGCTCTGCAGGTCGGTGCGTCCCCCGAGCGGGTTCGCCTCGAACAGGATAGCGTTGCGACGGTCCCGGAACGTATCGAAGACGAACTCGACGGAGTCGCCCTGGCGGATGTTGTTGCTGTCACGCCGCATCTCGTTGGCGATCCGGCGGCTGGGCTCGCTTTCCCACGCCTTGAACGCCACATACACGTTGGCGTCGTCGTAGAAGACCCAGACCTCCGTCTTCTCGCTGGCGGGCTGGCCCGCCGTCGGCTCCATCTGGATGAAGCCGGACGCGGGTTGCACGCTGCCATAGGCCGCTTCGTCGAGCTTGCCGTCGATCCGCATCGGCGCCGTGACGCGGACCGCGCGCACCGTCGCGCGTCCCTGATCATCGCGCGCGATCGTCTCGGGCAGTGTCGGAGGAGGCGGACCCGACGGCGCGACTTGCGCCGAGCGAGCCGGCGCCGGTTGGGCCTCGACGGTTCCGAGGCCACAGCTCGCGAGCCCGACAGCGACAGCTACAGAAATCAGGCGCACGCGCATCGGAACGACAGATGGTAATACAGTCAAGAGGCACTGCGGTCGCGCGTCGGCGGCGTGCGCCGGCACTCAGACCGGCGCGGGCTCCGCGGCGGGGGCCACCTCGACGAGCGCGTCGTAGAAGGTCGCCGCATTGCCCATGTCGGCCAGACGCTGTGACGTGACCTGATTGGCGTTCTTGCCGTCGGGCGTGAGCTTCCGCCACCACAGCGACACGGCCACTACGCAACCCACACGCGCCTTGTCGGTGACCCTGGCGCGCGCGCCGAAGGCGCCACGGTCGTTGTAGATGCGCAGCCAGTCACCTGCCTTGATGCCGCGCGGCGCCGCGTCGTCGGGATGGATGTCGAGGTGCGGCTCCTTCTCGCTGTCGAGGAAGAGCGGCAGGTTGGCAAACGACGAGTTGAGCAGGTGGCGCTGCGGCGGCGAGATGATCGCCAGCGGATACATCTTCGCCCGCTCGGGCGCGCTCTGCGCCGATTCCACCGGCGGCGTGAACGTGGGCAGCGGGTCGAGGCCCATCGCCTTCGCGGTCTCGCTGTAGAACTCGCACTTGCCCGACGGCGTCGGGAAGCCGCCCTCGGCAAACGGCGCGTAGATGGCCGGCACGTTGAGCCGCTGCCAGCCGTGTTCCTGCAGGTGCTCGAGCGTGATGCCCTGCATGCGCGGATGCGTGGACTGCAGCGCCTGCGCCACCATCACCTCGTCGGATTCGAAGAGTGCCGGCTCGGTGAAGCCCATCCTGCGGGCCAGGCGGCGGAAC
>JANORI010000039.1:0-2050 GCA_031415235.1 Acidobacteriota bacterium
GGCACAATCGACCGCGAGCGCCAGCGCAGGACGCCCAGTACCAGACCCAGGATGAACGTGGGCATCAGTCGATAGATCGACGCGTGGGCCAGCGCGAACAGCAGGGCGCTGCCGAGCACCGCCGGCCACGCGCCCAGCCTCGTAGGCGGTGGTCCGGCGCCTCGCCCCGCCTCCTGCTGCCTTAAGCGGTCAGGATTGTTCCGCTCACGACGTGAAGGGCGGCACACCAAGCCACCGTTCGCTCGTGGGTATCAGCGGCCCTCGCACTTCGCGACGAGATAGACGTCAAACGTCTTCTTCTCGGCGCAGGCTGCGAGCATCGCCGCGAAGGGCTGGTCCTTGGCGTCCATGAACCGGGTGTTCACTGCGATCCAGTACGGCCCTCGACCGATGGCCACCGCGTCTTTGTAGTGGGTGAAGTTGCCGTGCGTGGGCAGGGCGTACTCCATGTCGATTCCGGTCGCCCACCACTGCGTGACGATGACGTCCCTCCGCGCGGCGATCGGAGCGAGCACGTCGGTAGCCTCGAGTAGCCCCTTGGCCGGGAGCGTCGGGACGAACGGCGCGCCGCCAGACGACGTCGTTCTGTTCATTGGGAGCGACAGGCGGGTCCATCCGGAGGCCGACGACAGCAGCAACAGGAGAAGATAGACCAGGCACGCCCGCCGGTCGGGCACGGCCACGAGCAACGGCATCGCGAAGATGAAGGCGATAACCGGGAGCGCGAAGACGAAGTAACGCGGCCAGCCGATGGACAGGAAGAGCCACCAGAGAGAATGGACCACCACGACGCTGGCGAGGACGACGAAAAGGCGTGTCAGCGGGCGATCGTGGCGGATCATCCACCACACGACGGCGCCGCCGAACACGAGGTCTGGCAGTAGAATCCGAAAGCGTTCCGACAGCGCCGACAACGACTCGTCGTAGGCCCCCAGCGGGCCTGTCCCGGGATGGGAACTGGCGGCTTGTGCGACGACGTAGGTCCAAAAGTCCTGGGCGTTGCCGGCGATGCTCGGGCCGAGCACCGAGTACTTCCACGCCTCGAACATCACGAGCGGAAGCACGAACCCAGTGGCCATCGGCCAGAGGCGGCCGAATGACGCGGTGAGGGACGGCACGGTCCGCGCCCCGCCGCTCCATTGGAGCACTCCGGCCGTTCCCAGCGCCGCGCTCACGCCAATCAACGCTGAGAGCTTCGCCATGACGGCCAGCGCCAGCACGAGCCCCGCAGCGAAGCCGGCCCGCGGTGTGGCGCTGCCAAGGTAGAGCAGCACTCCGAGGATGAGCAGCAGCGCCGCCGGAACCTCGCCGAGCAGGGCGAACCACTGTTCGTAGTGCAGGGTCGTGAACGAGTAGCAGAGGAACAGGAACGTGACGGTCGCCAGCGTGAAGCCGGCGCCGGGCGCGAATCGCCGCACCCGCCATCCGATGGCGATGAGGATCGCGGTCCAGCAGATCACGAACGACAGTCCGGGCGCCCAGGACACATTGCCGAAGACTCGGACGGCGAGCGCCGCCGGCATGACGAGTGCCGGACCGGTCGTCACGTTCGGGTCGAACTGCCTCGATGAGAACCGGTCGGGTCCCTGGGTCATGGTCGTGGCGTAGCCGACGCCGGTGGCCAGGTTCTTCGCGGCGACGGCGTTGTTGGCATCGTCGGCGCAGCAGACGCCGCGCGAGAAGACGAAGGACAACGCGAAGATGACATAACCCGACAGGGCCAGAACGGCCAGACCGGACCATATCCAGTCGCGCGTGTAGTTCACGCTGCGAATTGTATGCCTGGGAGACCCCAGCTGGTTCTTCGGAATGGCGGCCGGAGACTCGTCCGGTCAGGCCCGGATGAAGGTGTCGGTGCCGCTGGGACGCGTGCCGACCCTCAGCACGCCGAGCGCGACCGCCATCACCGCCGTGCCGATGGCGACGGGCGGCCAGGGCATATCGCCGCCGGCGCCCTGCATCCCGAACCACGCCGCCAGCTCCGGCCGCTGCGCGAGCGTGCCGATGAGGCCGTTGTTGATCGCGTGCATCACCATTCCTGGCACAATCG
>JANORI010000040.1:0-2410 GCA_031415235.1 Acidobacteriota bacterium
TCGACTTCGTTCTTGGCGTAGAGCGTGAGCATCCAGATCTCTCCTTGCCGAGACCGCAGGTAGTCGATGACTCGAATTCCGCCACGCTTGCCGCGGCCGGCGAGGCCCCAGCGAAGCTTGCGAACACCGCCCGACCCGCGAATCACGTCGCCGGCGTCTGGGTTGTCCGCCAGCGCCTGCTGCAGTGCAGCGTATTCGTCGTCGGAGAGATACTGGCCGACTAGCGACGTAAAGAGCTTGGTCTCGATGAAGGTCAGCACGCTGAGACGCAGTATACGTCAAAGACGTATATGCGTCAAAAGCCGGTGACCGGCCGGTTATCCTCGGCAGCCTCCGCGGCCCCACCACCACGTGGCCACGGTGGGCCAGGCGCGGATGTCCCAGGTCCACACGGGCCTCGTGGCCCCGCATTGAGACGCCTGAACGGTGCCATGGGCTGCGGGCTCGCCCTCGATCCGGTAGCGCACGTTCATCGCGAACACGACGTCGCAAGACGAGCTTAGTTGGACGAGGGCGCGCGGCGCGGCGCCGCTGATCACCCGAACGTCGGACAGTATGACGATCGCGACGCCCTTCAAGCTGGGCTCCGTGGACACGTCGAATCCGGTCACAGTCGCTTCGAACACCGAGCTCCCGACGCGCGGGGCGCAGGCAGCCGGACAGAAGCACGCTTCTGCCGTGTCGTGGGACAGAATGAAGATGGCCCAAACCCCGGCCACGGCCGTTCTGACTCTGGGCGAACCGATGCGCGTCATGGCGACGGCAACCTTAGCAGGACCAAGAGGACACGGGAAGCCGCTGACTGTGCCAGGCCTGGCGGCCTGGGGGAACTGACACCGACGCTGGGGCGGTGTCAGGAGGCCAGGGGTGATGTTCGGGCCCGGCTACCGCATCTACTTCGGCCAGGACGGCGCGACACTGGTGCTGCTGCTGGTGGGCGGGTCGAACGGGACGCAGGCGAAGGACATCCGGCGAGCCCAGCAATACTGGCGCGACTACCTCGGGGAGAAGTGACATGGCACGACGCAGCAGAGACTGGAACGAAGGGCTGGCGCAGGATCTGCGGGATCAGGAGTTCGCGCGCGAGTTCCTCATGGCGGCCATGGACGAGGGCGTGCCGATTCAGGTGGCGCTCGGCAAGGTAATCCGCGCGATGGGCGTGAAAGAGTTCTGCGGCGAAAGTGAAGATGGCGGGTCCGAACGTGCTGCGGGCGATCAACCCGAGGCACAACCCCACGCAGGACACGATGAACCGATTGCTGAAGCCGTTCCGGCTGAAGCTCAGCTTGGCGCGCATCGACGAACCGCGCGGTCGACAGGCGGCGTAGCCAAACCGTCCACCGGATCGGATCAAGTCCACTATTGATGCAGGGCGCACGAGCCGTCGTTGGCACGATCGCGCCCGTCGACTCCTTTCACTCGGCGTTCTTCGTTAGATCGGTGTTCGCGCGACTCCAGAGTCTGCGCGGCTGGCCAGGTCCGTTGCGATGGTCCGAATACTTCGCGTTTCGAATGTGGGAACATCACGTGTTTGAGGTGACTGTGGGACTGACGGCAGCCGGAGTACTGACTGCCTCGACAGACGACGCGGTTGCGATGATGAGCTTTGCAGGCGATCGGATCGCTAAGTTCGAAGGCGAGTGGTACACGCCAGTGCTACGTGAGATGAGTCGAAGATTCAACGTTCCGGCTCGCGATATCGCCGCTGCCTGGAGGCGGCATGCCTACTTGACGCCATCGTGCTTGTACTGCCAATTGGGCAGCGCCGATTCGGTGTTGCTCGCGCCTTCGGACGACTGGAAGCGCGCCGACGCAAGCGGCGCGCGGTAGGGGCTCGTCGGGCGCGGCCAGGCGGTGTTGACCGACACCCGCAGGGCTTCATGCGTGGCAGTATTTGCATCGGGACATCTGGCAACGGATTGCAGAATCCACCAGAAGGCCTGAGACCTGTGCAGCCGCGAAGATATTCGACCCGACACGGAACATGCGTCGTGCCGCGGGGAAGTGGCCTTTCTGACCGTCCGCCAACAGCGCTTTCTGGAGCTCGTCCTGCGTCACTTTGGCGTCTTCGTCGGTCGTCAGTACGCGACCTTCGCCGGCATCACGCACGGGCAGAAGGTCCACGACTTCATCGCGCGCCTGCTCGCCCTGAAGCAGGTCCGGCCGATCGCTCTCGGACCGAACGGCCGGACACGCCTCTACCACGTCCACTACAAGCCGCTCTACGCCGCCATCGGCGACCCCGACAATCGCCACCGGCGCAGGCCCACGGTGGAGCAGGCGATCAACCGCCTGCTGGTGCTCGACGGCGTGCTCATGGACGCGTCGGTCACCTGGTTGGGGACCGAGCGTGAGAAGCGCACGTACTTCGGCGCGCTGCGAGGCCTCGACTTGCGCGACAACGAGTATC
>JANORI010000041.1:0-1517 GCA_031415235.1 Acidobacteriota bacterium
GCCGTGCGCGCGAGCGATCGCGCGGGCATCGCGTGGCTGGGCGTGATCTGGCTGGCCTTTCCCATGAGCATCACTGCTGTCCAAATTAGCCTGGCAGCGGCCGCAGAGCGGCCGAAATGCCTTGGCGAACTGACGATCGGGTGCGGTGTGGCCTGACGACACCCCTGGTGCTGTCCAAGTTAGACGCGGTTAGCTCCACGTCAATACCCCCTGTGCGGGCTCGGGCGGTAAGGGCGGACTGGCGAACGGGTCATTGAGCCAGACCCACACGTCGCGATAGACAAACAGGTTCATCCGCAGCAGCGCGATCAGATTCGCAAACGACCAGCCGAAACGCGCGGTGACCTGGAGATACTGTACGACCAGCAGGGCGATGAGGGCGGTCCAGATCTGAATGTGCAGCGCGTTGGCCGACGTGCCGACGAAGGTCTTGACGTGCAGGTGTTGCTTGAGCGCCTTGAAGAACAGCTCGATCTGCCACCGGTCCTTGTAGATCCGGGCCACGGTCGTCGCGCCGAGGCCGAGGTGATTGGTGAGGAAGACGAGCCGGTCGCCGTCGGGCGTCTCGACCTCGACGCGTCGGAGTCCGTGGGGATACGCGGCCCGGGCCCGCGGGCTGGCCAGCAGGATCCACTCATCGGCGATCACCCCGCCACGGCTGGGAATCGGCCGGCGCTCGATCACGTCGTAAACGGTGGTGTCCTTCAGGCGCGTCACGAAGTAGACCTTCGCCGCCTCCAAGGCGGCACACCACGTGACGTCGATGTAGCCGCGGTCGAACACGAGGATCGAGTGGGGCGCAAACCGTTGCTGGCGTGCGATGGTGACCTCATGCCGCTTGCCGGGCGTGATCACCATGGCCGTCGGCAGAGAGCCGTCGTGATCCAGCGTGAAGTGCAGCTTCACGGCGCCCTTCGTGCGCCGGAAGACCGCCCACGGGAACAACTCTGCACACAGGTCGATGATCGTCGCGTCGAGGCTGAGCAACTTGTTCTTGAAACGGAATTTCTTGGTGCCAGCCACGGCATGACACCGCGCCAGCCACTGGTAGAAGACCTGCTCGTACAACGCCCACGGCCGGTGCGCATTCGCGTAGGCCAGCGTGGAGCGGCTCGGCGCCGTGACGCCGAGGTGGGCCAGCCGGCCTTCACAACTGGCCAGGCCGCCGCAGATCTCACGGAGCGAATAGGCTCGCCCCAGTTGGCAGAACAGCATCGCGACGAACTGCGCCCAACAGGTGAACCCGCGCGCATGGCGCTCGGCGTTCGTGGCGACGACGGCGTTCTGGAATTCCGTCCGCGGAAAGAGCTGGAGTAACTGGCTGAAGATGCTACAGAATCTCGGCATAGGGGCTGGGCTCCGTTCGGTGCTGGTGGAGTGTGGAAACTCGCCAGTCATCCTACGCGAGGTCAGCCCCTTCGCTCATCGCGTGCGAAACGCTAATTTGGACAAGAGTGAGTCGGGCCGGTTGCGCTCCTGATGGCCGCGTGTATTGAGGTCAGTGCGCAAATAGGAAG
>JANORI010000042.1:0-4439 GCA_031415235.1 Acidobacteriota bacterium
GTTCACGTAGAGCCGCACGAACGCCTCGCGTGGCGCCGGCAGGCCAAGGCGCGAGAAGAGGCGCATGCTGAGCACCTCCTTCATCATCGACGGATCCTGCACGAGGTTGTCGAGCACGAGCGACTTCAGGTCGACGAACCGTTGGCCCGACGAGTACCGGTCGAAGTCCACCCGCAGACCCGGCTTGATCGGACTTCGGCTGCCGAGTCCGCGCGACCGGATGCCGACGTTCCGCACCGCGATGCCGCCCCAGACGAAGTCGGCAGGGTAGTAGGTGTTGTCCTGGAAGTTGTCCTTCAGCTTCTGCCAGTCCGACGAGTGGAGCACGAGCTTCAGGTCGCGGAGTGTGTCGGCATCGAAGACGTCCTCGGCCGTCTGTGCCACCGCCGCGGAGCTGTCGAGTACGACGATGACGGTGAGACACGCGCAGAGGAGACGGATGGACATACGGGCACTCATGGGTGACTACAGGGCGAACTGCAGGCGGCCAACGTAGCTCCAGTAGGTGGCCCGGCCCTGGATGGGGGCGCGTGTCGGATCGTCGAACGATTCGTGGATCGCGTTGCCTTGCGCCTTGAACCACCGGTTCAAGTACCAGGTGAGGCCGATTGTGACGACGTCGTCGCGGTTGCGGAGCAGATTGGCCGCGCGCGGGTTGGTAAACGCCGGCTCGCCGTCGGAGGACACGCTGCCGAAACCGAGCTGCTCGTAGCGCGCCGCCACTTCGACAGCGCCGATACCGCCCTGGAGGAAGGGACGCTTGGGGCGCACCTCCTCGTCTTTCTCCTCACCCGTGACGAGCCAGGTGCCCGCCACATACCAGCCTCGGCCAAATGCCCTGGGCAGGTCGACGTCGCCGAGTCCCTGTTCGAGCCGCTCGTCCCACGAGCCCAGCCATTCGGCCCTCACGCTCGTCGGGCCCGCTCGCACGACGGCATCGACTCCGGCGCGCACTCGGTCGCCGTTCACGTAGACCGGCGCGAAGAAGGCATAGCCGTAGACCGACCGGCCCCGGACGCTGTTCAGGCCCTCCGGCACCGTCGACCACGCCACGCTGCCGCCAAGTTCGAGATTGCGAAGTCCGCGCGGCAGATCGTCGAGTCGGTCGAAGGGCTGGGACGTGACCCGGCCGCCGAACGTCCGACCGAAGCTCGCGGCCCCCTTGTCGTCGTCGAAGGATTGCTCGCTGCGCAACTTCGGGGTGTCGCTGTCGAAGGCGCCCAGCGCATAGGTCAGAAGGCGTCCCGTCGTGCCGCCATGCACCATCACGCCGAGGTCACGTCCCGGCGCCAGCGCGCGGGCGATGAGCGATCGGTTCACGAAGTCGTGCGACGTCGACCCGGTGAGGCCGTCGAGACTGAACGGCACGCGGAAGTGCCCGACCTTGACCGCGAAGACGTCGGCGGCCTTCAGGTCCACGTAGACGTCACGCCACGGGTCCCGGCCGTCGCTGAACTCGCGCTCGACCTCGAAGTCGATGCGTCCGAAGAGCTCGCCCTTCACGCCGAGGCGGCGTCGCCGCCAGCCGAAATCCTCGTCGTCCTTGTCGACCACCGGATCGAAGCGGCTCAGGTCGCCCTGCACCTTGGCTCCGAGTTCGATGGAGAACCCCTTGGCGACGCGCAGTCTCGGTCTCGGAAGAAGCTCGCCCTTGACGTCGAGCAGGGCCGGGGCGGTCACAACCCGGGGGACGGGCGCGCTTGCGAAGGGCATGACCACCGGCGTGAGGCGTGTCGGTGTTGCTGGCGCCGTCTGGGCCGGGGCCAAGCCAGCCGATGCCGTCACGCACAGCGCGGCAATCCAGACTCGCATCACGAGGTGAACCCCCTCCAGGCCAGCACCGTGACGAGCACGGCCGTCAGCGCGGTGAGCGCCACGAGCCCACGATACACCCGCTCGAGGGCGCGGTACTTCTCGAGGTTGATCCGCGCGAGTGCCTGCGCCTGATAGGCCACTTCGCGCGACAACTGCCCGACCCGCGCGTCCTGCCACAGCTCGTACAGCGCCTCGGGGTGCTCGACCGCCACGTGGGCCATCGACCGCAGGCGGCGCGTGCTGGCGGCATCGCTCGAGCCATCGATATTACTGAAAAATTTGGCGCCCCGCGGGCGCAGCGCCTCGATGGCCTGACTGAAGAAGAACAACGACAGGAACGCGTAGACCGCAGCGTACGCCGCCAGACCGCGGCTCAAGACGGCACTGGTTGGCCCGAACACATCCGATCGGGCCACCAGCAGAAAATTGACGGCGTTCAGCAAACCCATGATGATGAGGGCGAACCTGGTCTTCTTGTCGGCGTTGTCGAGTACTTCGCGATAGTCATCGACCACGTCGATGAGCCCCCGGTAGCGTTCCCAGGCGTCGAGTTGACGGCTGTCGAGCGAGCGCTCGAGCCGCCGCAGGCGCTTGGCTTCAGCGTCGGCACCCAGGGAGAGCGTCGCGGAGTCGGGCGCGGGCGGCAGGGTGGGTGTGCTCACTAGTGAGACTCGTGGCGAGACGCCTGACAGAATAGCGCGGATCCCGCCGCTCGTCCCTCACGCGCCGATATTGGAACCCACCATCGCCCATGATTCACCAGATTCGCACCATCGACGCCCATACCGCCGGCGAGCCCCTCCGGCTCGTGGTCGACGGCTGGCCCGCCCCCGAGGGCGCCACAATGCTCGCCAAGCGCGCCTGGGCCGCCAAACACCTCGACCACCTGCGCCGGTCGATCATGCTCGAGCCGCGCGGCCACGCCGACATGTACGGCGCCCTGTTGACCGAGCCAGTCACGCCCGGTGCCCACGCGGGCGTGCTCTTCATGCACAACGAGGGCTGGAGCACGATGTGCGGGCACGGCGTCATCGCCGTCGCCACCATCGCCGTGGAGCGCGGACTCATGTGGGACGCCGGCGCCGCGCGCGAGGGTGGCGCCATCGAGATCGTGCTCGACGTCCCAGCCGGGCCCGTGCGGGCGATGGCGCGGACGTCCACGGTGGACGGGCGCACCAGGGTTGACCAGGTGTCGTTCCTGAATCCGCCCTCGTTCGTGCTGGCGGCCGGCGTGCCGGTGCAGGTGGGCGGCCGCACGTTCACGGCCGACGTGTCGTTTGGCGGCGCCTTCTATGCGATTGTCGATGCCGAGGCCGCGGGCCTGTCCATCGACATCGCGAAGCTGCCGGAGCTGAAGCGGGCGGGCATGGCCATTGCGCGCGAGGTCGAGCGGGTCATGAAGGTGGTGCACCCGATCGAACCTGGACTCGCCGGTGTCTACGGCACGATTTTCACGGCGCCGGCACAGACCGAGGGAGCGCATCTGCGTAATGTCGCGGTGTTTGCCGATGCCGAGGTTGACAGGTCGCCGTGCGGCAGCGGTACGGCGGCCGTGATGGCGGTGCTCGACGAGATGGGCGTGCTCGGCGCCGGCGACGGCACGTTCGTGCACGAAAGCCTGATTGGCACGTGCTTCACGGGTCACGTGGCCTCGCGCACGCGCGTCGGCGACTTCCCGGCGATCGTGCCGGAGATCGCCGGCAGCGCCTGGATTACCGGCGAGCACACGTTCTTCGTGGATGCCGACGACCCGCTGCGTGCGGGCTTCAGGATCTGAAGCTGTTCGCTACATGCAGCCGCTAGTCCAAGAAAGGGGACATTTCTATTTCGCGTTGACTCCGAGGGTGACGTTGGTGGGCTCGCCGCCAGCGAACGTGTTGGTCCACGCCAGGCTCAACGTGTTGCCGACCACCAGCCCCAGCAGGTTCGCCGGTGCCGACGGCGGCAGCCGCATGTTCACGTGCGTCAGCACTTCATTCGACACCGCGCTCGCGGCGCCGCCTGCGAGGGTACGCACGCGGAGGAAGAATGACCCGGTAGGTAGTGCGATCGTGACAGTTGGCGCCGGTCCGAGCGGCAACTGACCAATCACTTCACCAGGTGCCACTCCCCCTTCGATGACATACCCGGTCGCCGGCGGACCCAACGCCGGAGGCAGCCACCCGAAGGTGACGGTGTTCCCAGAGGTCCGGGTGACTCGCAGGTTCGTCGGCGGCGGCGGCAAGGCCGTCGGCGATCCGGCTTGCGTCACGACAAGTGGGATCCCCGCGATCCGGATCACCCCGCGGCGCGGCGCCGGGTCCGGGTTGGCAAGGGCGGAGTAACCGACGGCGCCGCTGCCGGTCCCGGGGCTACCGGGCGTGACCGACAACCACGCGACGTTGCTGACCGCCGTCCACGCGCACGTGGCAGCCGAGGCGTTGACCGTGACGCTCGCAGTCTGCGCACTCGCGCCGTGGTTCGCGCTCGCCGGGGTCAGCGTCACCGTGCACGCTGGCGGCGATGCGTCCACGGTCGTCTTGAACATGCCGCGCCCATGCGTGGCCGCAACCAGCGTGCCCGTGCCGAGCCACGCGAGTTGCTCGACGGCTACGTTGGCCGGTCCCTCCTGCGGAAGCGTCCAG
>JANORI010000043.1:0-1771 GCA_031415235.1 Acidobacteriota bacterium
CACGTAATGCGCGGGCGTGCCCACGCCGATGGCCGGGAGCCAGCCGAGCGACACCGAGAAGACCAGCATCAGCATCAACGCCAGCCAGTAGGAGGGTGTGGATGCCGCGAGCAGACTGCCGGCGGTGAGCACGCGGTCCACGACGACCCGGCGCGACAGCGCGGCGGCTGTACCGACAGGGAGCCCCAGGCCCACGGCCAGTGCCACCCCTCCCGCCGCCAGGGCCATCGTGTGCGGGAGTCGATCGAGGATCTCACGCCCGACAGGCACACCGGTGCGGATTGAGATGCCGAGATCGCCGCGAACCGCGTGGGCGACGAACCGGACGTATTGCACGACTAGCGGCTGGTCGAGTCCCAGATCGCGGCGAATGCGGTCCACGGTGGCCGGCGACGCCTCGAGTCCCGCGGCGATCACGGCGGGGTCCCCTGGAATCACATGCACGATCGAGAACACCAGGAGCGAGATCGCCACGAGCACGGGCGCCAGCCGCAGCACCGCCGCGACGATCAGCCGCATCGCCGTCCGCATGCCGGCGTCAGAACCCGGCCACCTGCGCGCGTTCGAAGGTGACGACGCCGAGCGCCTGGGGACGCAGACCGGTCACGGCCTTGCGCGCGGCCACGCTGAAGAGCGTGTCGAAGAGCCAGACGGCGCCCGGGTCTTCGAGGTACACGATCTGCTGCGCCCGCGTGTAGAGCGCCTGCCGTTTCGCGGCGTCGGTTTCGCGCATGGCGGCGTCGATGACGCGGTCGAATTCGGCGTTCGAGTAGTAGCCGTAGTTGTTCTCATTGGTGGGCGCGGTCTTGAAGATCGGCCGCAAGCCCCAATCCGCGTCGGCGGTCGAGGCGCCGGCGCCCATGATGAAGATCTCTTGTGGGTTCTTGGCGGGCGGCAGTCCAGCCCAGAACTGGACCATCGTGGCCCAGTCGTACACTTCGATGGCCGCGGTGATGCCCACCTTCTTCAGATCCGACGCCACGGCCTCGGCCAACTCCACGCCCATCGGGTAGCGCGGCGTCGTGGCAATCCTGGTTGGGAATCCGTTGGGATATCCGGCCTCGCGCAGCAGTTGCCGGGCGCGGTCCGGGTCGTAGGGGATCTCGCCCAGGTTGGTGTAGCCGCGCATGATCGAGGTGAGCGCGCTGGTTGACGGACGCGCGAAGCTCGCCACGAGATTCTTCACGATGGCCGGCCGATTGATGGCGTACGACACGGCCTGGCGTACGCGCGGATCGGTGTAGGGTGTCTTGGTCACGTTGAAGCGAAACTGCTGTGCGCCAACGCCCGGCAGCTTGTACACCGCGATGCTGGCGCTGGCCTCGAGCCGGGGAATGTCGGTGGCGGGGATGCGGCTGATCACGTCGACATCGCCGCTCTCGAGCGCCAGCACGCGGGCCGCGGCTTCCGGAATGGGCCGGTACACGATCTGGCGCGTGGCCCCCTTCGTGCCCCAGTAGCCGTCGTACCGTTCCAGCACGAGCTCCTGATCCTTCTTCCAACTCGCGACCCGGTAGGGGCCCGTACCCGACACCGCATCGGCGACGCTGCCAAACGCCGACCCCTTCGCCTTGGCCACGACGGGACTGACGATGGCCGACGACACGTGCGCGATGGTCGGTTCGAACGCGCCGAACGGGTACTTCGTGACGAGGCGCACCGTGAGCGGGTCCACGACCTCCACGCGGTCGATCATGCTGAAGAGCGAGATGCGCTTGTGGTTCGCCACCGGGTCGAGCACCCGCGCGAAGTTCAGGCGCACGGCCTCGGC
>JANORI010000044.1:0-4264 GCA_031415235.1 Acidobacteriota bacterium
GTGTCGGCCTGCTGCCGGTTGTTGGTCACGGCCACCGAGTAGAACTCGCCCACCGAGTCGTCGCCCTGCAGGATGCAGCTCGGATACTTCCAGGTGATGGCCGAGCCGGTCTCCACCTGCGTCCAGGTGATCTTCGAACGCCGGCCGCGGCACGCGCCGCGCTTGGTCACGAAGTTGTAGATGCCGCCCTTGCCCTCTTTGTCGCCCGGATACCAGTTCTGCACCGTCGAGTACTTGATGACGGCATCATCGAGCGCCACGAGTTCGACCACGGCCGCGTGCAGCTGGTTCTCGTCGCGCATCGGCGCCGTACAGCCTTCGAGGTAGCTCACGTGCGAGCGTTCTTCGGCGATGATCAGCGTGCGCTCGAACTGGCCCGTGCCCTTGGCGTTGATGCGGAAGTAGGTCGAGAGCTCCATCGGGCAACGCACGCCCTTGGGCACGAACACGAAGCTGCCGTCGGTGAACACGGCCGAGTTGAGCGCGGCGAAGTAGTTGTCGGTGTGCGGCACGACCGAGCCCAGGTACTGCTTGATGAGCTCCGGGTGGTCCTTCACCGCTTCCGAGAACGAGCAGAAGATGACGCCCATCTTGCTCAGCTTGTCCTTGAACGTGGTGGCCACCGACACCGAGTCGAAGACCGCGTCGACGGCCACGTTCGAGAGCAGCTTCTGCTCCTCGAGGGGAATGCCGAGCTTCTTGAAGGTCGCGAGAATTTCGGGATCCACCTCGTCGAGGCTGTTCAGCTTCGGCTTCTCTTTCGGCGCCGCGTAGTAGCTGATCTCCTGGTAGTCGATGGGCGCGTGATGCACGTTCTGCCACGCCGGCTCGGTCATCTTCTGCCACGCGCGGAACGCCTTGAGGCGCCACTCGAGCAGCCACTCCGGCTCCTGCTTCTTGCCTGAGATCAGGCGCACGACGTCTTCGTTCAACCCTTTGGGAACGATGTCCTGCTCGACGTCGGTGACGAACCCATACTTGTAGTCCTGGGCCGCCAGATCCTCGAACACCTTGGTCGTTGCTGTGGATTCCATAGTTCTTTTGCTCTGACTAGCCGCTAGCATCTAGCCGCTAGACGGAGAACGACGTGCCGCATCCACACGCGCTCTTGGCGTTGGGGTTGCGGACCGAAAAATTGGTGGCCATCATGTTGCCTTCGTCGAAATCGAGCACCGTGCCCTCGAGCAGCGCCAGACTGCGGGGATCCACGAACACCTTCACCCCGTCCGGCCCGTCGAACACCTGGTCGGTCTCGCGCGACGACTCCTCGAAGCGGAACACGTAGCTGTAACCCGAGCAGCCGCCCGCCTTGACCGCCACGCGCAACCCGCCGGCGGTGGTGCCACTCTTGGCAATCTGCCTGGCGATCACTCGCGCTGCGCTCGGCGTGATTTCGATCATGACGACACCCCTCCGTTGGACCCCGGTCCCGGGTCTCGAGTCCCCGTCCTCTGTTGCCAGTCGTGCACCGCGCTGCGCGCCGCCGCGGTGGCCAGAGCCGCCATCGCGCGCTTGTCGTCGGACAGTTCGAGCGCGTCGGCCACTTCCGCCGAGCTCACCGCTGCCCCCTCGGCGAGCGTCGCGCCCACGAGCGCGTCGGCCACGAAACTGGCGCTCGCGATCGCCGCGCTGCAGCCAAACACCTTGAACCGCGTGTCGTCGATGCGGCCATCGGCGCCGACGCGCACTTGCAGCCGCGTCCATGTGCCTTCGTCGAGGCTGCCGGCCGAGCCGCTACCCACCGCGCGATCGCCGTCGGGCCACGCGCCGGCGCGCCGCGGCTCTCGACACCGCTCACGGACGGCCTCAGAATAGGCGGCGCTCATCATGCCCTGGCTCCCGTCGCCACCGGCGACATCAGTCGCAGTCGGGCGACGTGCCCGGTCACGCAGGCCACGGCCGCGTCGATCTCGTCGGCGGTCGTGCCCCGACCGAGGCCGAAGCGCACCGCGCCCCAGCTGTCGGCAGGCCGGCGGCCGAGCGCCGTCATCACGTGCGACGGCTCGCGGCTGCCCGACGCGCACGCCGACCCCGACGACACGGCTACATCGTCGGCCAGGCAGGTCATCAGCGCCTCGCCGTCCACGCCGTGGAAGCTCACGTGCAGGTTGTGCGGCAAACGGTACGTCAATGAGCCGTTCACCGTGATTTCGCCAAGCCCGGTCCGCAAGCCTTCGAGCAACCGGTCCCGCAGCACGGCCACGCGCACGGATTCGACGGCCATCTCTTCGCGGGCCAGCGCGGCAGCGGCGCCAAGGCCCACGATGCCGGGCACGTTGAGGGTGCCGGCGCGCAGTCCGCGTTCCTGGCCGCCGCCGACGACCTGCGGGTCGATGGCCACCTTCGGCGTGCGCCGCACGTAGAGCGCGCCCACGCCCTTGGGGCCGTAGATCTTGTGCGCGCTGATCGAGGCCAGATCCACGTCGAGGGCCACCACGTCCACCGGCACATGGCCGGCGGCCTGGACCGCATCGGTGTGCAGCCACACGCCTCGCGCGCGGCACGCCTTGGCCAGATCCGCGATCGGCTGCAGCACGCCGATCTCGTTATTGGCTGTCATCACCGAGGCCAGCACCGTGCCGGGGCGGAGCGCCGCCGTGAAGCGGTCGACGTCCACGCGACCGTCAGGTTCCACCGGCACGCGCGTGACGCTGCAGCCTTCCTGCTCGAGACTCGCGCATACGTCGAGCACCGCCTTGTGCTCGGTCGTGGCGGTGACGATGTGGCCACCCTCGGCGCGACGCGCGGCCACGGCGCCGCGAATCGCCAGGTTGTTGGCCTCGGTTGCGCCGCTCGTGAACACGATCTCCTTGGCGCGGGCCCCAATGAGTTGCGCCACCTGTTGACGCGCGTGCTCCACGGCCTCGTCCGCCCGCCAGCCGAAGGCGTGCTGCTTGCTCGACGCGTTGCCGAAGCGCTGAGTGAAATACGGCAGCATCTGCTCGAGCACGCGCGGATCCACCGGGGTGGTCGCGTGATGATCGAGGTAGATGGGCCGCTCGGATGCCATGAGCGTCACTCCTCCGCCGACGCCTGCGCGCGCGGCGCGGCGTGCATCAAGAGGGGCATCGACACGGCCGGCGACGGCACGTGGGGCTCGGCCAGTTCCGCCAGGCTCACGGTGGCCAGCGCATCGACGATGCGCGTCTTGATCCTCCAGAGCGGGTCGCGAATCTCGCAGCGCTCGTATTGGTCGCAGGCGTGGTCGCTTGGCGAACAGGCGGTGACGGCCACGGGCCCATCGATGGCCTGAATCACATCGGCCACCGTCATGCGCTGCGCGTCGCGCACCAGCTTGTAGCCACCGCGCGTGCCCTGCACCGACACGAGCAGGCCAGCGCGCACCAACCGTTGCAGCACCTTGGCGAGCAGCTCGGGCGGGATGGCGTAACTCTCGGCGATCTCGCGCGCACTGGCGGACGCACCGGCTTCGCCACCAGCGAGGTGCCGCATGGCAATGAGCGCGTAGTCCGCTTTCTTGGAAAGCCTCAGCATGGGTTTCTTGGCAGCGCTAGGGATTGGGGCTAGCGGCTCGTCCCAGATATCCGACCGCGTAAGTCCTATATTATCCCGGAAATCGGACCGGTCAAGTCGGTGATTGCTCGAAGACGGGCGAGCGAAGGCAGGCTTTGCCCGCAGAGCGGACCCACCCCAGCGGCTAGCCGCCAGCCGCTAGCCGCTGCGCTCTCGTAAGTTCTTGCGCAAATGGTGCTTGCGGCTGCCGGGCGGCAGGCCCTCAAGTTCCTATGGTGTCGTAAAGCGGCCACGAGCTGGTCTATCAATCGGGCGATCAGATCATGTCTGTTGGCTACACCGGGACAGGCGACACGTTTATAGGAACCCGCCAGCGCTTGCTGGCCACGGCGTGGTGCCCTTCATGACCTTGAGTTCCGAAGATCAGAGAATGCCGGACGCCCACCTGCGGAACCTGCTCATCGACGCGCGGTGGTCGGCCAAGACGCGCCGCGGCCGGGTGCTTCCGCCACTAGGCCTGGCGTTGTCCCGGCGCAGAGTTCTCAGGTTCCCGCCCACGACGAATGTAGTCGCTGAGTCGTTCAAGGAGTCTTCATACCGGTCCTCCGAGATGGAACCGATCGCACCCAGAAGCCCGCTCGTTGGCAGGACCGCGAGAAAACCGAGCCGGATGATGGATGGAGCCTTGAGTCCGCTTGCTCGAAAGTCCGGATCTCCAGGGCCGATTGCGTCGTCGAACCCGGCCACCGCCTGCCGCAACTGAGTGCTGACGCCACAGACGAGCAAGTCG
>JANORI010000045.1:0-5711 GCA_031415235.1 Acidobacteriota bacterium
TGCAGCGCAACCACGTCGGCTTCCGTGCTCTTCACAACGAGCGCGGCCTTGCGATTAATGGCGTTGAGGTGCTTCATCATCGTCTCCGTCGAACTGTCGTAGGAACCCGGGATTCTTCACGGCCAACTCGCCGTAGATTTCGAGGCAGGTGTGCGTCCACCCGCGGATCCAGTCGCAGTAGTGCAGGTTGGGCTGCGTCGTGTCGCCGTAGCGCGTGTGAGCCTCGTGATAGCACCCGCCGCCGCAGATCGGGCGGGCCCAGCACTGGGCGCAGTCGGTCTTGTTCGCGATGTGGTGCTCGTCGAGAAACGACGCCTGCTTGGTGCGGTCGATGCCCTCGGTAACCGAGCCGAAGCGGTGGTTCTCGGACCCGGCGAAACGGTGGCAGAGCGACACCTCGCCGTCGGTGGCCACGCCCAGCAGGCCGATGCCGGCGCCGCACGGGTACGCCTTGGCGTGGCCCATGTGGATTTCCTGCAGCGTCTCGCGCACGTTCGAGAACCCGTGATGCTTGTTCTGCAGTGATGCCTCGAGGAACTCGGCGGCGAGCGCGCGGAACTGCTCGAGCAGGTGGTCGTAGCCGGGGCCGGCTTCGAGCGCGTGATCGCGCTGCGGCGCGGTCGTGACCGGCGCAAAGCCCACTTCCCAGAAGCCCATCTCTTCGAAGAGGTGCTTGTAGATGCGCTTCACGTCGAGCGTCTGCTTCGTGAGCGTCACGCGCGCGCCGATGGGCCGTGTCGTGTGCCGCGCGAGCAGCGCCTTGATCTTCGGCGCGGCAATCTCGTAGCTGCCCTTGCCGTTGCTGAAGACGCGGAACTTGTCTTGAATCTCTTGCGGGCCGTCAATCGAGATGGTGACGCCAATGCGCTCGTCGGCCAGGAAGTCGATGACATCGGGCTGCAGCAGCGTGGCGTTGGTCGTGAGACTGAAGTCCACGTCCTTGTTCAGCGCCCTCGCCGTTTCGCGCGCGTACGCCACGGTGGACTTCAGCACCTTGAAGTTCATCAGCGTCTCGCCGCCGAAAAACGTGATGTGCGCCGTCTTGCCCACGCCGCTCTCGCGCAGTGCGAGGTCGACGGCCGCGCGGGCCGTTTCCGGGCTCATGAACTTGGGCTGACTGCCGTTCTCGGTATCGACGATCTTGTCTTCGCCGTACTCGTAGCAGTACTCGCACGCCAGATTGCACTGGTTGGTCACGTTGATGACCAGCGTCTGGATCGGCATCGGCTTGAGCGGAATGATCTTCGGTGCCGGCGTCTTCAGCGCCAGGTCGTGAATCGCGCGGATGCGGTGCAGTTCGGTGACCGCGTCCTTCACGTCGGTCTCACCGAAACGGCCTGAGAGCGCCGCGAGCAGCTCGTCGGGCGAGTGCGGACGCGTCTTCAGCAGCTCGACGACGGCCGTCGAGCAGTCGTCGAAGGCGAACACGGCCGCGCTGGGCACCATGTAGCCGAAGCGCTGCCCGGAGGCTTCGAAGGTGTGGAACTCACTGACGCCGAGCGCATTCATGGGGTCACCGTGGGATCGAACTTCATGTAGAGCGGCGCGGTGACGAGGAGGTGCGAGCGGGCCTTGAGCGGCGCGGACGCACCCGGCGGCGTGTAGCTGGCTACCGCCCACACATCGCCCATGTTGTTGCGCTCGCCCTTCCGCTGGGGATTCGGCCCATCGACGTTTGGCGTGAATACTCCCGCGGCCGCGTCCATGGTGCCCACGTACTTGAGGTCTTCGTCGTCGAATGTGGCCTTGTACTCCTCGACGCTCCACGACGCCGTGACGGCGTCGAGCATCAGGTCGTCGTCGGTGCCGGGCTTCTTGTCGGGACCGTTCTGAAACGCCCACGCGTCAAAGCGCGCGAGCATCTTCGGGAACACCGCGCCGCCCACGCGCGCCATGTTCCACGTCGGGGTCACGCGCAGGCCGTCGATCTTGTCGTAGACGGTGATGGCGCCCGACTTCACCGTGCCTGCCACGACCAGCGTGCGCGGACCAATCGCGGCCGCGGCCGCGACATCGACGGTGGCCGTGATGACGTCGCCCGCCACGGTGGCGGCGGTGGCCGTCACGCCAGCGCCCAGGTCGAGGTCCCGCGGCGCGAGCGACGACGGGGGGTTCGCGACGTAGATCTTCAGGGACTGGCCCGCCGCACCTACGCGCAGCGCTTTGTGGTCCACGCCGACGACCATCAAATCCTTGCCAATGCGGCTGAGCTGCACGTCGAGCCCCAGCTCGTCGTAGCCGCCCGTGAACCAACGACCGGAGATCTTGCTCCAGTCGCGTTCCACAAACATCACCTCACGCAGCGCCGTCGCGTCGGCGCCGCCCACGGTCGAGCGGCCGCGCCACTGGAAGCCGGTGTAAATATTGACGCGGCCTGCCCGCGACACCTGCTCGCCGCCGCGCGCATAGGTATATGTCGTCTGCGTGGTGAATTCGTCGGTCGTGCCGGCCACGGGCGTGAGCACGACGCGGCCGAACACCGGGCCCTTGCTCGTCTCCCAGCCCGACAGAGCCCAGGTGCCATCGATCTTCGCGGGACGCATCGCCGCGCTCCACTCGCTCCACTCCTTCGTCTCGAACGGGAAGGTCTCGCCCAGGAAGTCGGCGGCCTTCTCGGACGGATGACGCAGGTCGGGCAGACGCCCGGCGGCGTCGCGGTCGCGCGGCGCCGGAGTCATGCGGCGGAACGTCTGGCGGTCGATGACCGGATACCAGCCGCGGTGCATCGAGATGAGCAAGTGCCATTCCTGTTTCGTGCGCCGCTGCGAGATCACGCGGCCGAGCGCGTGGCAGGCGTCGCACGTGCCGTTCAGCTCGGCGGCCTTGAACTCTTCATCGCCCAGGCGCCGCTCCACTTCGTAGAGCGAGGGACGCGCTTCCTCCGGCGCCAGGCCGTGGCTGTTCGAGAGCGACTTGACCACCGAGCGCGCCGTAGGGCCGTCAATCTTCAGGCCGTTCAGCGAGAGCATGCGGGTGATCGTGCGCTCCCAGCCTTCCGGCGTGTTGCGGCGGAACGAGATGCGCGACAACTGTTGCTTCTCGTCGGGCTTGTGGCAGCCCGCGCACGCCTTGACCACCGTCTGGTCCGTCACCGGGATGCCCACTTCGGGCTTGTCCTTGGCGGGAGAGGCGGGCGACTGCGCGGCCGGAGCCTGGGCAGACACGGGACCCGACCGCACCCCTGCCACGGCCCAGGCGGAGGCCAGGACCACTACGGACAAGCGAAAGATCTTTTGCATGATTTGAAGCATCGTTTGTAGCACTTCACGCGTCGAGAAGCCAGCCTCTTGCCACCGCCGTGGACAGCGCTTTCAGGAACGCGGGCAGGGCCACAACTCCGGCGTGTTGCACGTAGGCGTCGAACAAGTCCGGCACCTGCTGATAGCCAGGCGCCAGGCGGGTCAGCACGACCACGTCCACCCCGTCCACGAAGCGGACCCCTTCCGGCGTGGCGCCGTCAACCAGACGCTGCTCGAGCACAAGCTCCCGTTCCCGTAGAGCTGGCCGGGCGCCCAGCTGTGCCCCGGGGCCCGCGCTGAACGTGACGCTCGACGCCTGCCGGATGCGGGCATACGCCTCAATAACGGCGTCGCGGTCGGCGTCGCCAGAAGCGAGGGCCCCGCGGCCGTCCCAGAAGGGATTGTTCGCGTCGGGGGCGCCGTCGAGCAGATAACGCTCCGTCAGCGCCAGAAACTGGGCGTACGTCTCGTGTTCCCGGGTCGTGAAGAAGGTGAAGGCCGTGTCCTTCAGCGCGGGGGAGCCGAGGGCCGTGTTGACCGTGACAGCGGCCAGCCATCCCGAGGCCATCGCCTTTTTCACGCCGGCCGACGACAGCGGATCCACAAACGAGGCGGCGTCGCCTACGAGCAACCAGGAGTCTCCGGCGGGACGCTCCGCCGTGTACATCGAGGCGTCCCAGCCGTGCGGGCCGTGCCGCAAGTCGGCGCTCCGGAACAGCTCGGCGAGATGGCTTGTTTTGGCTATTTCACCTAAATATACTGCGACCGCGCCAGTGCCCTTCGTCAGGGCCGTCGTCTTGGGGTCCACCATAACGGCAAGTGCCCGGTCGCGACGGTCGATTGGCACCGACCAGGCCCAGCCGTCCTGATACGACTCGAGCAGCGTGTGGGTCGGGTTGTCGAGCGCCCACTCATCGGCCCTTCGCCACGTGCCGACGAGCGCCACGGTGCGGTGTCCGGCTTCATAGCGGCGCGTGCCGAGGGGGCGAGCCAGCACGCCCGCCCGGCCGGTGCAATCAAGGCGATAGGCCGCCGGCCACGCCAGCACCTCGTCTGCGCTGAGGACACCGCGGTGCAGCCGGGCGCCCGATGCCACGGCGGCCTCGAGCATGACGCGGCTCAGTCGCCCGGTCGTGGCCTGCCAGCCTTTGGCGCCATCTGAAAAGGGCTCGCACCGGAACTCGCCGCCCCACCACACGGTGTGGCCGCTGCTGCGCACGAATCCGGCGCCGTTGACCTCCGGGGAAATCCCCATGAGGTCGAAAAATCTCTGGCACGACGGCGTCAGCGATTCGGGCAATTCCGGGTCGTTGCCGTCGGGCTTGGCCACCACGACCACGTCGCGGCCCCATAGCGACAACAGTCTGGCGGCGGTGGCCGCGGCAGGTCCGCCTCCGACCACGAGCACATCACACGCGGTCGACTCGATGGGCATCGTTGTTGCTAGAATAGCCCACGATGTTCCGCCGGTCCGCACTTGGCCTCGGCGCCCTCCTGGGCGGATTCCACCTCTGGTTGCTCGGCAACCAGGCGTGGAGCGGCGAATTGTCGGAACCCGACGTGGTGCTGCGCTGGCTGGGTGCGCTCGCGCTCGCCGGCGGCCTCGTGGCGCTCAAACGGCGCGGCGAGTCGCTCGTCGGCCGCAAGGCCGTCGTCATCTGGGTGCTGGCGGCCCTGCTGCACGGACCCTCGCTCGCGAGCGACCTCGACGGCTTCGCCACGCCCTCGCTGCCTGAAGCCGTCGCCACGGTGGGCCAGGTAGTGGCGTCGGTGTCGTTGCTGGCGCTGTCGTTGCTGGCGTTCTTTGCCGTCCGTCGGTGGCGCACGCGTGCGCTCCACGCCGCAGCCGCCGCTGTCGACGCGGTCGCGTCGTTCCCCTCGCGTCTACTCGATGCCGGGTCCGGCCTCGGGTTCCTGCCTCGTCCGCCTCCGCGTTCGTAACCCCGTTCAACCCCTTTTCGTTCGGCAGGTTGACGCCGGCCCGCGCGCCGCATCCGGCGTGCGGCGACGGGCGTGGTTTCGATTGCGGAGTAGAGACATGCGTACGCGAGTTCTCGTATTGTGCACGGCGCTGGCCGTGTGGGCCGTTCCCGCGCTGGCAGCCACCGTGACCGGTGTCGTCACCGACGGCACCGGCGCACCCCTGGCTGACACCCGCGTCGTGTTGCGGTCGGTCACGACCGGGCAGGAGATCGAAGGCCGGACCGGGCCCGATGGCCGGTACTCGCTCGCGGCACCCGGTGCGGGCACCTATCTGGTGCTCGTCGTGCGGCCCGCCTTTTCGGAATCAGCCCACACGATCACCATCGACAACGACGAACAGACGGTCGACGTGCCCGTGCAACTCGAGCTGGGATCGTTTGCCAGCGCCGTGAGCGTCACGGCCGCGCGCGCGGAACGCGAGATCACGCAGATCCCGCTGCACGTGGAGACGATGACCGCCGCCGCGATCGCGCAGGCGAATCCGCTCTC
>JANORI010000046.1:0-3694 GCA_031415235.1 Acidobacteriota bacterium
ACCTGGCCTCTAGAAGGAATACTTGATCGCCAACTGGATGATCCGGCCGTCCTCGGCAATCGTGATCTGGCCAAACGGCGCCGTGCCGAACGTGCCGCTCGGATTCCTGAAGCGCGCCTGGTTCCACACGTTGAACCCTTCGACACGCAACTGCACGCGGTGGTGCGACAGGAAATCGAAGTTCTTGAAGATCGACAGGTCGGTGCTCTGGAACCCCGGCCCCCGGACGGTGTTGCGGCCGGCGTTGCCGAACCGCTCGCCGGTCTGAGCCAGCGTGAGAGCGGTAAAGCAGCTGGTGTCGAAGTACTGCGCCGTGGTCTTGGGCCCATCGTTGGGATCGCACGACACGTCTGGCCGCGACGTCTGATATCGGATGTCGAGCACGCCACCCTGATTGACCGAGAGCGGAAAGCCCGACTGCGCCTGGTAGATGCCGTTCAACTGCCAGCCGCCGGCGACGGCGCGGATGGCCGCCGGCCGCCCGTCGAGTGCCGGCAGCTCGTAGCCGAAACTCAGCACGAATCGGTGGCGGGCGTCAAACAGCGCCGGGCCCTTCTCGGCCGCCAGCGCGCGGTCGATACTGGCGTCATCGCCCTGCGTGACCGGGAGCACCGGACGTGACTCGCCCCCGATGTTGAGGCCCGACACATGGTCCGTGGTCTTGCCGAGCGTGTAGGACGCCAGCATGTTGAGGCCGCGCGTCGGCAGCAGGCGCACGCTCGTCTGCAGCGAATCGAACCACGACTGCGCCACCGAGAAGGTCGGCCGTACCAGCGCGTAGGCCGGTAGCACGCGCGCACCGCGCGTGGTCTGCCCCGGCGTATACACCCCCGGGTTCACCTCGAGGAACATCGGCAGGTTGAAGCCGCGTGAGCCGACGTAGGCGACCTCCGCGCCGATCTTGCTGGCGAACTGCCGCTGCACGCCCACGTTGTAGTGGTACGCGTAGGGAGACGTGAACTGGTCGCCCCAGCCGATGATGGTGAGCGCCGCCGGGAAGGGGTTGGGCGGCCCGGCCACCGCGGCCAACGGGTCGGCGAGCGTAATCGGCGTCGGGGTGTTCAGCTCGACGAGCGGCGTGAACGGCGGCGACAGCACGCCACTCTGGAAGAAGTCGCCCTGACCCGCCAACGCGTCGTAGAACACGCCGAAGGCCGAGCGGATGCTCGTCTTGCCGTCACCAAACGGATCCCAGGCGAGCGACAGCCGGGGCGCGAAGTTGTTCTTGTCGGTGGGCACGATGCCGCGTGGGACCCCGGCGTCGCCGGCGTAGACGAGGCCCCTCGGGGCATTCGGAAACACGGTGGACTGCTGGGTGGTGCGGAACCCGCTGATGGCGTCGTTCTTGTCGATGAAGGGCGTGGGCAGTTCGTAGCGGAGCCCGATGTTCGCGGTGAGCCGGGAAGTGACGCGGAAGTCGTCCTGCACGTAGCCGGCAAACAGCCACCCGTAGCCATCCTGGATGGCCTGCGTGGTGGTCGCGCGCGCCTGTGCCGGCAGACCCAATAGGAAGTCGGCGGCGGCGTTGCCGGTGAGGCCGCCCGTGAACGTCAGGTCACCGTTCGGGCGGTTGATGAAGGCGATGTTCATCGCCTCGCGCCGCACATCGACACCGAACTTCAACGAGTGCCGCCCCGTGATCCAGGTCAGGTCGTTGGCGGCCTGCCAGACGTGATTCACGCGCGTCACAAATGGCTGTTGGGGGTCGCCCAAGGCTGATGTGCCACCACCGAAGAAGCCTTGTACCGCAAACGACGGCAGACCCGCCGCCAGGGGATTCGTATTGGCGAAATTGATGCCGTAGTCGCGCGGATTGAGACCACTCGTGACCGCCGGGTTGGCGCTGATCCGGTTGACCGAGACACGCGCCTGGTTGATCACGTTCGAAGCGATCACGTAGTTGTGCGAGACCATTCCGTCCTGGAGTGTCGCCAGGGCCCGCTGGTCCACCGCGGCGATGACCTTCGGCGTGGTGCGGTCGGTGTCACTGCGCATGTAGCGCGCCAGCAGTGACTGGCTCTGCGACAACTGGACGTCGAACCGGGCGCCGAACTGATCGCGCACGTCGTTGACCGTCGGCGAGATGATGTAGCGATTGCCTGGTGAGTTTGGCAGCGGCACGAAGTCGGTGAGCAACTTCGACGCGATCGGGCTGATCCGGTTGGCCGGAATCGTGTTGTTCGGGAAGGGCTGGCCCGTGAGCGGATCGCGAATCGCGGTGGCGCCGAAGTTGCCGGCGCGCTGCGCCTCGGAAAGCACCAGCACGTTGTTGGTGATGCCAGCGTCGTTCCTGAAGCCCTCGTAGTAGCCGAACCCGAACACGCGGTTCTTCACGATCGGCCCGCCCAGGGCCGCCCCGAACTGGTTCTGCTCGAGTTCCGGCTTCGGCTGATTCCCGGGCGCGAAGAAGTTGCGTGCCTGCAGCGCGTCGTCACGATTGAACTCCCAGGCTGCACCCGACAAGGTGTTGGTGCCTGACTTGGTCACCACGTTCACGACAGACCCGGCGTTGCGGCCGTACTCAGCGCCAAACGCATGCGTCAGGATCTTGAATTCCTGAATCGCATCCGGCGGCGGCCGCAGCACGAAGCCGGTGTTGAAGGTGTCGTTGTTGGTGGCGCCGTCCATCAGGAAGTTGTTGGACTGGTTGCGCATGCCGTTGACGTTGAAGCCGCCGGTGGCGTTGCCGAAGCCGCCCGGCGTGGCATCACCGGTCTGGCCGCCGAGGCCCGAGGGCGGAGCCACCACGCCAGGAATGAGCGTGCCGAGTTGCGTGAAGTTGCGGCCGTTGAGGGGCAAGTCGACCACTTTCTGCTGGTCGATGACGATGCCGCGGGTGGCGTTGTTGGTCTCGACCAGGTTGGCCCTGGCAGTGACCGTCACGGTGTCGCTGATCTGGCCGATCGCCATCTGGAACGCGACGCGCGAGGTCTCGGTGACCGTCACCCGAACGTCTGCCTGTCGCGCGGCTGAGAAGCCGGACAAAGAGGCCTTCACATCGTAGACACCCGGCTGCAGGAGCGGCAGGGTGTACAGGCCGTCGGCGCCCGTCACCGAAGTACGGGTGGCGCCGGTGGCGACGTTCACCGCTTCGATGGTGACGCCGGAAAGCACGCCGCCCGATGCGTCCGTCACCACGCCGTTGATCTGCCCCGTGGCCTGCGCCCTCGCCGCTGCCGGCACCGCTGCAAGCAACGCCACTACGAACCCGAGTCTCATCATCAATCGCATCTGCCAGTTCCTCCGCATCGTTCTACGTCTGCAAAGTGAACCCGACCCACGCGCTCCTTGTCAACGACGCCCCGGCGCGGCATCTTCCTTCGGCTCACCCTTGGTCCGACCTGGCGGGACGTCCTGCAGCGGAGTCGACCGTCCCCACACCACGGAGGACCGCCAGAACGGTCGGTCCTCGGAGTTCGCCTCACGGACATGCCACGCCGCCTCACGCACCGGTGACGCGCGCTGACATGGCGGCGGTGCGGAACCGCGCGGTCAGATGAGGCGCTGGCGGATCTCGGGCGGAGGGATCTCGCACGCGTTCGACCGCCCCGCCAGACGGTGACGCACCGCGGCCACGACGCTGTACGCGGCGTCGCGTAGCGGCCGCGGCACGGCCAGGAATACCGAGGCCAGGGACCAGGGGCGCGGCAGGCGCCGGGCAATCCGGAGCACGGCAGTGGATTTGCGGTACAAC
>JANORI010000047.1:0-8206 GCA_031415235.1 Acidobacteriota bacterium
GACTGCGTGGAGAAGATCGTCTGACGACGGTCGCCCGTCTTGTTGAGACCCACGATCAGGCCATAGCCCATGAGCGGCAGGGCCTCGGGGCCCTGGAGCGACACGACGTCTTTCAGGCGCGTCATCGTGTCGGCATCCGCGCGCGGTTGCCACGCCGCGGCCAGAGCGAGGACCAGAACGATCGGTCGGCGGGTCGCGCGTGTGGTCAGCATCAAAACACCTTGTTGAGAATACGAATCAGCCAGCCAGGCGAGAGGCTGTTCTTCGTGAGGCCGCGCCCGAAGTATCGGATGCTCAGTTGGCCGAGGGCGGCGGAACTCACCACGTTTCCAGGGCCAATGTCGGCCACCCGGGCCACGCCGGTGAGCACCACGACTTGCCGATCGCCGTTGATCTCGATTTCGCGCACGCCCTCGATGACCAGGTCGCCGCTTGGCAACACCTCGGCCACCCGCGCGCTGAGCGTCGCCGTGAGCGCGCTCGTGCGCGTGGTCGCACCGCTGCCCTTGAATCCGGTATCGCTCTGGCTGGCGGCCAATTCGGTCGGACTGATGGACGACGGCAGCTTGGTCTCGAGCCCGAAGAGGCTCGTGACCCCGACGGCCGTGTTCGTAGACTTGCCAATGGACGAGTCGGCCGTGCCCGACGCCGAGATGCTCTCGAGCACACGCACCGTGACGATGTCGTTGACCTTGCGGGCGCGCAAGTCCATCGTGAGGCCGTTCATCCAGGCGTTGGGCTCGACCGGGGTGACCTGGCGAGCCGTCGCCAGGTACGCCGCGAGCGCCTTGTCCTGCGAGTCGGGTGTGGGTTCGGGCTTTGGCTTCTGCGCCCATACGCTGCCAGGCCCGGCCAGCGCCAGGCACACCACGGCCCAGGCGCCGGTCCACACCACCTTCATCTGTTCACTCATGACTGATCTCCACGAGGTCGCGGGATACGACCCGCGCTCGAAACGTCCGACGACTCTTCGGGTTCGTGACCCGCACCAGGTCACCGGGCTGGCCGCTGTCGACCGCCACCAGGTCAGCCCGCACTTCGATGCCGCCCGTGCGCATCACGGCCACCACGTCGCTGCCGGCCCGAACGGCCGGCGTGGTCGCAAACGCCTGATGCGTCAGACAGGCGCCGGCGGGTAGGTCCCGCAGGACTCGTCCATGCCACGCGTTCTCGAGCGTCGGTGGGCGCGTCAGCGCACCCGCGTCGAACCCATGGCGCGCCGGCACGAGGTCCGCAGCCGCTAACGCCGCACCGCGCCGCACCGCTCGCGCCGTGTGTGCGTGGTCCGCCACGACGCGCAGCGTCACGGTGGCGTGACCCACCGGCACAATCCTGGCGGGGTCAGCCCCGGTGGCGCCCGCCCCTCGGAGCACGAACCGCACGGCGGTGCCGAGCTTCGCCCCGGGCGCCGGCACGGCGTCAACCAGCACGCCGCCGACCAGACTCACCTCGTGCACGTGGTCGACCAACACATCGGCGTCGGCGCCCATCCGCACCTGCACGGCAGCCACCACGGCGCGCAGGGCCATCTCGGTGGGTAACCCCACCGGCACGGCCGGTGTCGTCGCCGCGGCAAGCCACGCCAGGAGCAAGGACGGCACTCTCATCGAACGATGTTGTTGACCTGGGCCAGCATCTCGTCGGCGGTCTTGAGCACTTTGGAACTGGCTTCGTAGGCACGCTGGCCGAGAATCATGTTCACCATCTCTTCCACGACGCTCACGTTGGAGTCTTCGAGGAAGCCCTGCACGAGCCGTCCGCGCTGCTCGGTGCCAGCCGGTCCGGTCTGCGGCTCCCCCGAAGCGCTCGTCACCTGGAAGAGGTTGCCGCCCATCGGCGTCAGCCCCGCGGCATTCTGGAAGGTGGCCAGTTCAATGGTGCCAATCTGCTGGGCCGCGCTCTGTCCCGGGATCGAGGCCGATACCACGCCGTCCTTCGAGATCGCGACCGACGTGGCGTTCTCTGGAATGGTGATCTGGGGGTCGAGGGCGTAGCCCTCGGCCGTGACCACGAGCCCCTGGGCGTCCTTGTGGAACGATCCGGCGCGCGTGAAGGCCGTGGAGCCGTCAGGCAGGTTGATCTGGAAGAAGCCATCGCCTTCAATGGCCATGTCGAGCGAACTGCCGGTCGAGCGGAAACTGCCGCTCGTGAAGTCACGCGACGTCGCCACGGCGCGCGTGCCCAGGCCCACTTCAAGACCCACCGGCGCTTCGCCAGTGCCCGTGGCCGAACCGGGCACACGCGTGTGCTGATAGAACAGGTCCTCGAATTCCACGTGGCTCTTCTTGTAGCCGGCGGTGTTCACGTTGGCCAGGTTGTGGGCCACGTTGTCGATGTTGGCCTGCTGAGCGTTCATCCCGCTGGCGGCCGTATACAGTGCGCGAATCATGGCGTCTCCTCAGAGAAAAGCGATCAACGGCGTCCGAGCGACTCGATGGCTCGGCCATCCACGTCGTTCATGAGAACGGATACAGCCTTCTGCAAGGCCTGGAAGCTGCGGTTCACCGACGTCAGCTCGGCCACCCGGTCGACCACCGACACGTTGGCCTGCTCGAGCGAGCCCGAGCGCACCGTCGGCAGCGTCACCGGCGTGGGCGTCTCCTCGCCGCGGAGCAACGCGCCGCTCTCGCGCACGAGCGCCCCGGCATCCGCGAACTGCACGATGGCCAGTCGGCCCACGGCAGCGCCGTCGCTGTAGACCGTGCCGTCGCCATCCACCTTGATGGCGCCGGTGCCGACCGTCAGGGGACCGTCGACGCCCCGCACGACCGCGCCGTCGGCGGTCATGAGCGAGCCGTCCACGGCCCGGTTCAAATGGCCGTTGCGCGTGTAGCGCACGCCCGCGGGCGTGTCGACCACGAGAAATCCAGCGCCTTCGATGGCGATGTCCATGGCGCGGCCGGTCGACGCAATCGCGCCCGCCCGCGCGTCCAGACGGCGTCCGCCCGTGGACGCGTCGATCGCCGTTTCGAGCGCGTCATCGAACACCGGCCGAGGCGCGTTGCGCTGGCCGGTCCGCTCGGATTTGTAGCCTGCCGTGCCGACGTTGGCGATGTCGTTAGCCAGCCGGTCGAGCTCGTCGAGCCTCGTGCGCATGCCGCTCAGCGCGACATAGTGGCCGCCCGCCATGTGTCCTCCTCTTGCGGTGCCGGCGCGCCGGCATGGTCGAGCAGCAGGTCGAAGCCCGCTCCCCCACCCAGCAGCCGCACCCACACGTACTGTCCCCATCGCGCGTCACGCATCGTCGTCTCGCGCGCCGCGATGACCACCTCGGCGAGCCGGCGCACCGCCCGGACGACGTCGTGCTCGCGCGCGAAGGCAACCGAGAGGTCCGGCGGCGGCATGCGCCCCTGCGCCGAGGCGCCGTAGTGCTCGAGCAGCGCCAGCCACGCGTCGTCGCCGACGAGAAACGGCTCCGGCGTCCACCCGGTCTGCTGCCGGAACGCCGTGAGCGCGGCCCGCGGCACCGGCGCCGGGAAGGCCACGCGGATGCGGCCGCCGTCTGGCGCACCGATGGGCACGATTCGCAGCGCCTGGATGGCATCGAGGCTGAGTCCCCCGGGCGCGTCATGCACGGTCGCGGGATCCACCGACGCCAGATAGCTCACGCCTGCCTGATCGGCCAGCGCACGCAGCAACGCGTGCGGCTCGACGGCGCCCATCGAGCGCAGCTGCTCGCCCAGGCGCAGCCGGCTCTTCGACTGCGCCTCGAGCGCGGCCGCGATCCGTTCCGGCGGACAGGCCTTGTGGAGCCGCAGCAGCGCGCCGAGACGAACACCGGGCAGACGCCGCACCACGTGCGTGGTCATCCGCACGCCCGTCAACCGTTCGAGGAGCACCGCTTCGATGCAGGGCTGGGAGCAGAACCAGGCCTCGTCGAGCGTGGCGCCGGCACCTGAGCGCCGCTGCCACCACCGAGGCGTGCGGACGCAGCCGCTATGCGCGCACTGCGGCATGCCGTCCTCCCCGCGCGCGACGGCCCCGCTGTAGCGTGTTCATCCAGGACTCGAGGTCGTCGAGCACGCCAGGGGTGGCCGGCTCGGATTCGGCAGCCCCGACCGGCTCGGCCGCCATCGCGGGCGCCGCGGCGGCGTCGAGTCCGAGATGCAGCCGCACCTCGCTCTCCGAGAGCGATTCGGCGATGGCGACGTCTTCAATCGCCCGGCCCTTGCGCACGGCCGCCGCGATCCGCCTGGTCGTGGCCCGGCGCGACGCTCCCGACGGCAGTGGCCGCGCCCCCACGCGTTCAAGTTCTGTGGCCACAGTGACGAACCCTTCCTCAGTGGTATCCGTCAGCAGCGCCAGCGCCGCCGTCAACTGCATGACCCGTTCGTCGGCCCGCGCGGCCACGCGCGCCGATCGCACGAGGCGCACGATGAGCGTCAGCTGTGCGAGCGACAGGGTCGCCAGGCCGAGAGCCGCATACGTGATGTCGTTCATAGCTCCATCGCCTTCAAGCGCTCGGCCTGACTGACCAGGCTGGTGATCCGCACGCCGTAGTTGCCGGCGACGACAACCACCTCGCCTTCAGCGATGACCTGGGTGCCGACGAGCAGTTGCACCGGGTCGTCGGGAGACCGGCCCATATCGACCATCGAGCCGGGACCAAGGGCCGTCAACTCCCGCAGCGACAGCTCGGTGCGGGCGAATCGCACGACGAGCGGCAGATCGATGTCGAGCAGCGCCGCCAGGTTGCCAGGACTGGCGCCGCTCCCAGGCGTTGCAAGTCCGCGAGCGGTGCCCGCCCCAGGGGCTGGGGCCGCGGCCGCGGCGCCCGCCACGACCACTCCGGTCACCGAGAGCCTGGTCACGATGGCGTCGCTGGACCGTACGACCCAGGCGCCGGCGCCGGACTCGGGTTCGGAGTCGGCGTCACCGGCGACCGGTGTGCCGGGCGTCAGCGTCACACCCTCGAAGCCGTCCCTGCGCGTAACCGCCGCGGCCGCCTGCGACCAGAGCGAGCGCAGCATGTCGGCGACCACGGGGTCGTCGGGCTCTTCCTCGAGGCCCATCATCTGCCGCGCAATCGCGCTGACGCCACCGCCATCGAGGTGGGCGATGAGCGCACCGGTCAACGCACCGGTCGCCGTGATGGGCGTCCCCCACCCAGGGCCGGCCGACGGCGCCGCGGTGGAGACCGTCACCGGCGGCCCGAGTGCGGCCTCAACCGCCGTCCCGAATTCGAGGGCCAGCGCGGACGCCAGGCCCTCGGCGTTCAGCAGTGTCGCCATGTTACGCCTCTGCCGTTCCGGCGCCGTCGCAGCGATGCGCCACGGTCACGCCTGCGCGCCCCGCCGCCACCATCGGGTGGCCGCGGAACTTCAATGTCTTCCCCACGCGCATGTCGATGGGCCGGCTCGCCGGCACGCCGAGCGTGAGCACGTCGCCGGCCTTCATGGTGACGAGTTCGCGCGTCGTGCACCACGACTCGATCACCGCGGTGACCGGAAGCGGCACGCGGGCGAGATTCTCGAAGAGCCATGCCCGTTCCTTGGGGGTGGGCTCGCGCCGGTTGCGGTCGCGCGCGCCGGCAAAGTGGGTGTCGGTCTTGTGGACGATGCTGGCTGGCAGACACATGTTGAGGGCGCCCTGCGACTCCCCGACGCGCATGTGGAACGCCAGCATGACCACCGCGTCGTTGGGCGAGGCCACCTGCAGCATCTGCGGGCGGGTCTCGCGTCCATCGATGCCGAAGCTGAGGTCCACGACCGGGCGCCACGTATCGGAGAGCACCTCGAGCAGGACCTTGACCACCGAGTCCACGACGTTCTGCTCGATGTCGGTGAGGGCGCGATCGACGACGGCGTTCTTCCCTTCGCCGCCCAACATGCGTTCGATCATCGCAAAGGCCACGACCGGGCTGATCTCGAGGCCGCCGAGCTCGTCGTACGGCGACATCGACACGGCGTAGAACGCGGTCGGGTCCGACAGCGACTGGAGGAACTGGGAATAGGAGAGCTGCTCCACCGAGACGAGCGACACCTCAGTGGCTGCCCGGAAGTACGCGGCGAGCGACTGCGACACGTTGCGGGCAAAGCGCTCGTGCAGGAACTGGAGCGCGTCGATCTGTTCCTTGGAGATGCGGTCGGGCCGGCGGAAGTTGTACCGGACGAAGCCCCCGGAGGCGGCGCCGTCGCGCCCCGCCGGCGAATCGCCGGACGCCGGGCCCGTCAGCAGGGCGTCGATCTCGGTGGTCGAGAGCTTCTTGGTCACGGCTTAGTGCGTGTCCTTCCTGGTGAGACTTGACGCCAGGGCCGACCGCAGCCTGGCAATCGCCTGCGTGCGCAGTTGCGACACGCGCGACTCGCCGACGCCGATCACCGCGCCGATCTCGGCCAGGGTCAGCTCTTCCTCGTAATAGAGCGCCAGAATCTGGCGTTCGCGCTCGGGCAGGTCGCCGATGGCGCCGGCCAGCAGGCGCCGGAGTTCTTCGCGCTCCAGGCGCGCATGCGGGCCTTCCGATGGCTCGATCTCCACGTCGAGGGCGCTGCGTCCGTCTTCACCAACCGAGCTCTGACGGATCGTCGCCAGTTCGGCCGACTTGAGCTTGTCGAGCATCCGGTCGTACTCGGCCTCCGAGACGTCGAGTGCCTGGGCGATGTCGGCGGCCTCGGGCTCGCGGCCCAGTGAGAACCGCAGGTTCGCGATGGCGCTGTCGACATCCCGGCGCAGTTTACGCACGGCACGCGGCGCCCAGTCGAGCCCGCGCAGCGAGTCGAGCATCGCGCCGTGGATGCGCCGGCGGGCAAACGCGCTGAACGGCACGCCGTGCGACGGCTTGAAGCGGCCGGCCGCATCGATGAGGCCGAGCACGCCGACGCTCACGAGTTCCGACACCTCGACCTGGGGCGGCAGGCGGTTGGCCAGGCGGCTAGCCATGGCCTTGACGAGGCCCACGTGTTCCATGACCAGCTGGTCGCGAACCGAGGCGTCGGGGTCGATATCCGAAGTACTCATGCGCATCGCTGTCGCTCCGTGGCGGTGGTCGTCATGACGGGCATCACGCCAGTCCCATCGCGGCCGAGGCAGGCTCGTCGCGCAACATGGCGGCGGCCAGCACGGCCGGCGTCGCCCGCTCCAGGTCCTCGGGGACCCGCTGTCCGGTCGTGATGTAGGACACCGGCAGGCCCCGTTCGAACAACCAGGCGAGCAACGACGACGGCGATTCGGCCTCGTCGAGCCGCGACACCACCACCCGGTCGGGCTTGGCGTCGGCGAAGCGATCGATGATGCGTCGGGCCGAGGCAATCGAGGTCTCAGCCGGAATCACGAGATGCGTCCGCACGCCGCGGCGATGGCCGAGCAGCCGGCGCACGTCGCGCATGTCTTCGTCCTTGGGCGACCGGCCGGCCGTGTCGACCAGCAGCGTCTGACGCGACTGATCGATGGCCTGGTCCATCTCTTCGATGGTGCGGGCCGTGCGAAACGGTGCGCCGATGATGGCAGCGTAGGTGCGCAGTTGCTCGACGGCGCCGGCGCGAAAGGCATCGGCAGCCACCACGCCCACGGTGCGCCGCCGCACCTTTTCCTGGGCGGCGATCTTGGCTATGGTCGTCGTCTTCCCCACGCCCGGCGGGCCAATGAAGACCTCGACCCTTTCAAACGCTTCGTCGCCAGCCGCCATCGCGTTCAAGTGCGCGGCCAGCGCCTGGCGCACGCCATTGGCGCTCAAGCCGCGCTGCTGCCTGGGCGCAACCCCGGCCGCCACGGACTCGGCCAGCGCGGGATCGATGCCAGCTGCCATCAGCCGTGCCGCCAGGCTGCCCGCGCCCATCGGCATGTCGGCGGGTCGACTGCGCTGAACGGCCGGCCGGCGCTCGGCCTCGGCCTCCCAGCCGTCAGGGGCACTGGCCGTTACCTGCACTTCGCGCATGCCGACCCAGCCGCGCCAGCCGCGCGCGCTGACCAGCTCGCTCGACAGCACGAGGGCACTCGGACCGAACTCGTCGCGAATGGCCCGAAAGGCTTCGCGGACAGTGGGTTGGCGAAATTTTTTGACCTGCATCGTCAATCCAGTGTCGCAATCGAGGCCACGTGCACCTGCGGTGGAATCTCGTTGTGCGACAAGACACCTAGATGCGGCAAGACCCTGGCGAAGAGCCGCCAGATGTGAGGCCGCAGCATCGGTGTGCACAAGAGCACGGGTTGTGCCACCGCTCCTGCAAAGACCTCGCCGATGCGGCTGGCCAGGCGCTGCGCCTGCGCC
>JANORI010000048.1:0-1540 GCA_031415235.1 Acidobacteriota bacterium
CTTCGACGGCAGCATCACGTCGAGCAGGATCAGGTCCCAGCCGGGTTCCCGCGCGCGGCGACAAGCGTCGTTGCCATCCGTGCATACCTCCACGCTATGCCCCTCGTCGCTCAGGTCGAGCTGGAGCCCGAGGGCGATGTCCGGTTCGTCTTCCACGATGAGGATGCGGGCCATGGTCACGGCACTCAGGCGTCTCGTTGTCGGGGTGTGGCGGCGGGCAGGACAATCGTGAACGTGCTGCCCTGGCCAGCCTCGCTCTCCACGTTCACCCGGCCGCCGTGCGCCGCGACGATGTCCTCCACCATGGCCAGGCCGATGCCGGTCCCCTTGATGCCGCGCACCAAGGCCTGCTCACCGCGGTGGAACTTCCGGAAGATCCGCGTGTGCTCGTGCGCCGGGATGCCGATGCCACGATCGCGCACGCTGATCCTCACGTGGCCGTTCCGGCGAGCCAGGGCCACGTCGACGTGCGGCGGTGCGGGCGAGTACTTCACGGCGTTCTCCAGCAGATTACGGACGGCGCGCGCCATCGCTTCCTCGTCGATCTCGACCGGCGCGGTGTCGCCCTTGTGGAACTCGATGTCGTGTCCCGTCGCGCCAGGCTCCGCCCGGAAGTCGTCGACCACGCCTCCGACGAACTCCGCGGCGTCGCGCGTCGCGAAGTGATACGAACGGACGCCGGCCTCCATCCGGCCGAAATCGAGGAGCGACTCCACCAGGCGCGTGAGCCGGTCGGTGGCACGCGCCTGCGCGGCGTAGGCCTGGCTGCGCCGGCCGTCGTCGAGCGCGGGCTGCTCGCGCAGCATCTCGGTGAACTGCCGCAGCGTGGTCAGCGGCGTGCGGAACTCGTGCGATACGGCGGCCACGAAATCCGATTGTTGGCGGGCCACGGCGAGCTCGCGATTGACGGCGCCGACGATGAGGGCCGTGGCCAGCAGCGCCATGGCGGTCATCAGGACGAAGCCGGCGATGAGCCACCGTCGGCGCTGGGCGAAGGCGCGATCCTCCGGAGGCGGTTCGACCGTCGCGGTCACGACGGCCCAGGGCAGCGCGGCGTCCGTGACCGACCGGATCGCCTTCGGCGCGGCCCGCGAGCCGGCGCTGCCGAACACGTCCTTGCCTGTCGCATCACGAAGGGTGAGCGACACATGCTGCTCGCCAAGGATCGGTGCGAGCGGAGCCAGCCATTCTGTCTCGACGAAGGCCGGCGTCCCGACCAGGGCGCGGAGGGCGCCGCCCGACGTCTGCCAGAGCACGGTGATGGTCTCGCCCGTGACCTCGAACGATTCACGGCCCGAGGGCGCGCGGCCGTCCGCCGCCGCCGAGCGCCAACGGCTCCACGCCGTGCCGAGCGCCGCCGCGAGCCGCTCCTGCGGCGCCGGTCCTGGCGATTCGGACCCGCTCCACCGCGCTGCGTCATCCGCGTACAGGGCATACACCGGCCTCGTCAGCCTCCAGCGACCGGCGCGGAGTTGCTGCTCGAGGGCGACGCCCTCGTCCCGGAGATCCGGGAGACGCCGCTGCTGCTCCAGCAGCGAGC
>JANORI010000049.1:0-6267 GCA_031415235.1 Acidobacteriota bacterium
CTCCACCTCGAGCTGGTGCTCGCCCGGCTCCAGATTCAGCCGCTGGAACACGCCGTCGTAGTCGTCCACCACGCCGGCGTAGTAGCCGTCCACGAACACCTGCGCGTCACGCGGCGCATCCACGATGCGCAGCGAGCCATACGCGAAGCCCTGCGGAATGCCGTAGTAGCCGTAGGTGCCGCGGTTGTAGCCGCGGTTGTAATAGCCCCCGGAGCGGTAGGCATAGGGGCTGCCGAAGTAGAGGTTCCGGCTCCAGCCGGGGCGCCGTCCGTAGGGCCGGTAGCCGTAGGGCACCACGTAGCTGCGCCGGGGCGCGGCGTAGTAGCGGTAGCTGGGGCCCGACGGCCGCCCCACGTACGGCCGCCCGCGGTCGCGGCCACGGTTGCCGTTGTTCCAGTTGGGATTGCCGTTGTTGCGGTTCCAGTCGTCCCAGTCGCGATTGCCGTTGTTGCGATTCCAGTCGTTGCGATCGGCGCGCAGGCCGTTGTTGCGATCGGCCCGCCGGTCGTTGTTGCGGTTGTTGTCGCGCTGGACGTCGCTGGGGCCGCGATTCTCACCGCGCGGCACGGCCTGGCGGCGATTCTCGTTCCGGTTGTTGTCGCTGTTGTCGCGCTGGGCTTGGCTCGGCTCGGCGCGTTGGGCGTCAGGTTGCTGGCGGGGGCCCGACTCGCGTGGACGCCGGCGCTCGGCCCGGGGGCGGTCGTTGCGCGAGCCGCCCTGGTCTTGTCGGGCCTCCTGCGCCGCAGCCGGCAGCACCGACAGGGCAAGGCCGGCCAGCAGGGCGGCGACGGTTCTGACTCTTGGGGTGGACATCACGGGTGCCTCCACCCTCTGTAAGGCAAGTTGGCTGCCAATTCCTGGTTACGCAAGGGCCCGCGATGCGCGCGAATTGCCGAGGGAATTGTCGAGCGAATTGCCGCGATGGCGAGCATCTGACGGCCGGTCAGACCCGCGGCCGGGGTGCGGCGGTGCACTCATCCGGGGACAGACGCGATGCGCCACGTCATGGCGACTCCCAGAGGCGCCGCACGGGAATCGCGAACAGGCCGTCGCGGAAGTCGATGGTGGCCGTGCCGTCGTAGAGCACGTGTCGGTGAGTTCGCAGGCGGATACCGAGCGGGGCGACCTGGCGCGCGATGCAACCTCCCACGAACAGCAGGTCAGGTTCGCCAACGTCCCAGTGCGACAGCACGACATCCAACCGACGTCGTTGTCGCCTGCGGTCCCGACGAGACGTCGAAGACCCCGGCAGGCATCACCGGCACGGTCGACCGCGTGCGTGCCTTGGCGCCGCGCCTGATCGTACGTAAAGCGGAGTGCTGAGCAAGCGAGGCGTGCCGTACCACAGGTGGTGCAGCGCTGAATGGTCTGGCCTATAATCCCCCGGTCCGCACCGATCGGGCTGCGTTGACAGTGGATTGTCCGACCCCTACCCAAGGAGTGCGCGCATGTGCGACGAGAACTTTGAACACGACCTCGAGAACTACGCCCGCTTTCCGAATCTGACGCGGCGCCAGCTTGGCGCCGTGTCGATGGGCCTGGGCATGACGTTCATGCTCCCGCGCGCCGCTGATGCGCAGGCCGTGAAGGAGTCTGACGTCACCATCAAGACGCCTGACGGCGAGTGCGATGCCTACTTCGTGCATCCGGCCAGCGGCGCCAGCGCCGCCGTCATCGTGTGGCCCGATATCCTCGGGCTGCGCCCGGCCTTCCGGCAGATGGGCAAGCGCCTCGCCGAGTCGGGCTATGCGGTGCTCACCGTGAACCCGTTCTACCGCAAGGCCAAGTCGCCCGTGGTGCCGGCGGGGGCGAGTTTCGCGGATCCAAAGACACGCGACATCGTGATGCCGCTCGCGCAGAGCCTCAACGCCACCACGCACGTCACCGACGCCAAAGCCTTCGTGGCGTGGCTCGATGGCCAGGCGGCGGTCGATAAGGGCAAGAAGATCGGCACGACCGGCTACTGCATGGGCGGTCCAATTGTGATGCGCACGGCCGCGGCGGTGCCGGATCGTGTGGGCGCTGGCGCGTCGTTCCACGGTGGTGGTCTGGTGACCAAGGAGCCCAACAGCCCGCACCTGCTCGTGACCACGATGAAGGCGTCGTTCCTGTTCGCCGTGGCCGAGAACGACGACCAGCGCGATCCGACCGCCAAGGATGTGCTGAAGGAGACCTACGCGAAGGCGAAGCTGCCGGCCGAGATCGAAGTCTATGCCGCAGCTCACGGCTGGTGCCCGCCCGATTCCTCGGTCTACAACGAGAAGCTGGCCGAACGCGCCTGGGCGCGCCTGCTGGTCCTCTTCAAGACCGCCTTGGCGTAATTGTAACGGATTGCAACTGGGCCTGTCACCGTGACAAATACAAGTGCTGCAGAATTTGCCACGTGAGCAAATGTAACGGTGACAGGTCCCGTTACAAACGCACGGGGATGGCGTGTTCGCTGAGGAACTGCTTCAGGTCTGCCACGCCGTGGGTGTTGAAGTGAAAGATCGACGCCGCAAGTGCCGCGTCGGCGCGACCCTTTGTGAACACCTCGGCGAAGTGCTCGAACGAGCCCGCCCCCCCGGACGCGATTACGGGAATCGACACGGCGTCTGACACGGCCGCGGTCAGCGCGCAGTCGAAGCCGCTCTTGGTGCCGTCGCGGTCCATCGACGTCAGCAGGATCTCGCCCGCGCCTCGGTCGGCCGCCTCGCGCGCCCAGGCCACCGCGTCGAGTGACGATGCCACCGAACCGCTGCGCGTGTACGCGACCCAGTGTTCGTCCACGGTCTTTGCGTCGATTGCGACCACCACGGCCTGGCTGCCGTAGCGCTCGGCCAGCCGCGTGATGAGCGCAGGGTCCGCCAGCGCGGCGGAGTTCAAGCTCACTTTGTCGGCACCCGCGTCGATGGCGGCCGCGGCGTCGACTTCCGTGCGGATGCCGCCGCCCACACACAGCGGCAGGAACAACTCGCGCGCCACCGCCTGAATCGTGTGCGCCCGCGCCTGCCGCGCCTCGAGCGTGGCGGTCACGTCGAGGATGACCACCTCGTCGATGCCTTCTACGTCGTAGCGCCGCGCCAGGGCCGCGGGATCGCCAGCCGCTCGCAGTCCTTCGAACTGCACGCCCTTCACCACCAGCCCGTCGCGCACGTCGAGGCACGCGATGATGCGCTTGGCGAGCATGCTAGCGCGCCTCCGCGAGGTGAATCAGATGCGGGTCTGCGCTGCGCCGCGCTAGCGCAGTGTTGTTTGGCCCCGCTTCGCGGGGCGCGACGCCCTGAGGGGCGAGTGAGAACCCACTTCGCATGTCCTTGTCCTCGCCCCTCAAGGCGTCGGGCGCACTTCGGCCAGCCAGTTGCGCAGTACTTGCAGCCCGACCTGCCCCGACTTCTCGGGATGGAACTGCACGCCCGACACGAGGCCGTCTTGCACGGCCGCCGTGAACTCCACGCCGTAGGTACTGGTGGCCACGGTGCCGCGCGCCAGCGGCGCCGCGTACGAGTGCGTGAAGTACACGTGCGAGCCGTCGGCGATGCCGGCAAAGAGCCGCGACCATCGTGGCAGCGCCAGCGTGTTCCACCCCACGTGCGGTACTTTCTGGCGCGCGCCGGTGGCCGGCTCCACATCCGGCAGCCGCGCACAGATGCCCTGACATACGCCGAAGCCGGACACGTCCGGCGCTTCGGTGCTGCCGGCAAAGAGCCACTGCAGGCCCACGCAGATCCCGAGCAAGGGACGTCCGGCCTCGAGCCGCTCGAGAATCGCGTGCCGCCACCCTTGATCGAGCGTGCGCGTCGACCCGAAGTGGCCCACGCCGGGCACGATCACGCCAGCCGCCTGCGCGAGCTCCGCCGGTCCCGCCGGCGTGTAGAACTCGGCGCCCACCGCCCCGAGCGCCTTGCGCACCGACGTGAGATTGCCGGCGCCGTAGTCGACCAGAGCGATGCTCATCGGGGTGACCCTTCCTGAATTCGCTGTGGCATCGCTTCGTGGATGCTCCGCGCCAGGCGCCCCGCCGTCGCGGTCGCGATTCTCAGCGCGTGATCTGCCCGCAAGGATTGGAGCGGCGCCGACTCGTACTGGAACATCGGGATGGCGCGCTGGCCGCGAATCTCGAAGGCAAAACCATACGTGTTTCCAGCAAGCCCTTCGCGGCTTTCGAACAGGCACCACAGATAGGTGCGCCCGGCTTCCGGCACGCGCTCGTAGTGTGCGCGCCTGATGACGCGCGTGTTGCCAAGGTACTGCTCGTCGATCGCCCGAAGGGTGAACACGATCGCACTTCCTTCGGCGAGGGCTGTGGGCAGCGCATTCTTGAGCACCCGCTCCACCCGGGCGTGCGCGACCGCTGCCACGAATCGCGGAAACTGGCGCCTGGGCTCGATGGACTCGATCGTGGCGACGACAACCAGTGGGTGCTGCTCGACGGCCCACCTGAGTTGACGCTCCACGCGGTAGTCCGTGCCCGCGAAGGGTCCAGGCTGCACCTGCACCAGCTCGAGATGGACATCGTCAGGCTGCACCAGCGTGTCGACCGGCTGCCCGCCATCCCAGACGGCTCGGTATCCTGGAAGGGGCGGCAGGTCGTGTGGTGGGACACTCGAGCGGCCGAGATCTCGGTTCGGCCCCATCTGCACGCCCACCATCAGATACAGCACCGCCACGGACAGCACCACCGGGAACACCCTCGCCCGTAGGCCCCTGGCGCTCATGGCAGCGCGGCCCGATACTGCTGTGGCCCACACGGCGCGCCGTGTGGTAGCACCCGCCCGAGTCGATGAATCTCGTCCACCACCGCCTTCAACGGGACCGGTCCACCGGCCCACGGATTGGGGTGCAACATGGGCACGACCGACGAGCCGGTAATCTCGAGCGTCGAATCCCCGACCTCCAGTAGTGTTTCGTCGCGGCACTGCCAGAAGAACGTCAGGTACCGCCTGCCGCGCAGCGGCACCCGGTCCCACGGCATCCGCGTGATGAGCCGGACGTGTCCCAGTCGCATCTCGCCTACGCCGCTTTGCCTGTACGACACCCGGCCTCCCCGCCGGAGCCGCTGTCCGCTGACGTCCTTGAGGACGGCAAGGACGGTCGCGGTCACGGTGGATTCGACACGCCGGTGATCTGGATCCGCGAGCCGGCCAGTGATGTTCTCGATCCGCACGATCGCTATGGCGGTGGAGACTCCGGCGGCGCCTCTCACATGCCGCGGCGCGTCAGGGGGAAACGCAGCGAAGTGGAAGACCGAGTCCATCGACGGCACGACGTCGATGGTTGTGTCGGTGGGCCGCACACGCTCGTCCACCGGCCTGATGCCGGGCTCGACCGTTCTCACGCCTGAGAAAGGGACCGGATCGGGTTTCGTGCCACGCGGGACGTCCTCCGGATAGTCGCGGGAGCTGGCGTAGGCGTCGAGCGGACTGCTGGTTGACTGCCTCGCCAGCACGAGCGCCACCAACATCCCGACGACCACCGTCAGGATGGCCAGTAGCGCGGTCGCCGGCTTCACAGCAAGCCCTTCGTGCTCGGCAGCATCTTCGCCATGCGCGCGTCTTTCGCGCATGCCACGCGCAACGCGCGGGCAAACGCCTTGAAGCACGCTTCGATCTTGTGATGATTCGAGCGGCCGTGCATCACCTTCACGTGCACGTTGGCGCGCGCGGCGCTGGCGAAGCCTTCGAAGAAATCGGTCACGAGCTCGGTCTGCAGATCGCCCACGAGCCGCACGCGTACCTTGGTGTCCACCACCGTGTGCGGACGTCCACCCAGGTCGATGGCCACGACCGCCAGTGTGTCGTCCATCGGCATCACGAAGTAGCCGGCGCGGTTGATGCCCCTGCGATCGCCCAGCGCCTGGTCGACGGCCTGGCCGAGCGCGATGCCGATGTCTTCCACCGTGTGATGCTGGTCCACGTCGAGGTCGCCCTTGGCCGTCACCGCCAGGTCGAACGCGCCGTGCCGCGCCACCAGATCCAGCATGTGGTCGAGGAACCGCACGCCGGTGTGGTTCTCGAAGCGTCCGCGCCCTTCGAGCGTGAGCGCCACCTTCACGTGGGTCTCCGAGGTCTTGCGGTCGATCAGGGCTGTGCGCACAGAGCCTCCAAGGCCGCCACGGCGGTCCGCGTGTGTTCGACCACGCCGGCAGTCACGCGGAAGCAGCCAGCGCAGCCGGGCTCCTTGCTGCGATCGCGCACCAGCACGCCGCGCGCAATCATGCCGTGCACCAGATCCGGCGTGCGGTTGCCACCGTGCACCAGCACGAAGTTGGCGGCGCTCTGCCAGTGC
>JANORI010000050.1:0-17602 GCA_031415235.1 Acidobacteriota bacterium
TGGTTCTTCTCGACGCCCATCATCTACTCGATGCAGATGGCGCCCGAGGGCTACCGCTGGGTGCTCAATCTCAATCCGATGACCCACCTCGCCATCTCCTACCAGGAGGTGCTGTTCCACGTGGGGCCGCACGGCCACTGGAAGTGGCTGCTGGCCCTCGGCGCGGGATCGATCGTGGTGTTCCTGGCCGGATATTTCGTGTTCGACCGCCTGCGTGATTCGTTCGCGGAGGAAGTGTGACCGTGACCATTCGGCCGCAGTCGTGCACGCAGGGCCGAAGACGCGGCATCTCTCTCCGGCTCACCTTCGCTCCGCCATGCCAGGCCGACTCGATTCCCGGCAGGCATGACGGTGCTCAGAGTTCGTCCTCGAGAGACGCCACGCCCTCGACCCTGCGCCCGCTCAGGCATTCGGCCTCGATGAGTTGCAGCCCGCTCGCGACCCACTCGCTCCCGGCAAGCGGGGCGCCGCATTGACGAATGCCATCGAGGCGGTGAACGTCACGAAGGTGTACCGCAAGTACGCCAGGAAGAAGCAGTTCGCCACGTTGAAGTCGGCGCTGCTGAGCGGCAGTCTCGTGAGCGAGCTGCAGCCTGATGAGACGTTCGAAGCCCTGCGCGGCGTGTCGTTCTCGGTGCCGAAGGGCTGCACCTACGGCGTGGTCGGCCGGAACGGATCGGGCAAGAGCACGCTGCTCAAGTGCGTGGCCGGCATCACCAAGCCGACCACCGGCTCGGTCGTGGTCGATGGCCGCATCTCGGCGCTGATCGAACTGGGCGCCGGCTTCCATCCCGAGATCTCCGGCCGCGAGAACGTCTTCATCAACGGCATCATGCTCGGCCTCACGAAGAAGGAGATCCAGAAGCGCTTCGACGAGATCGTCGAGTTCGCCGAGCTGAAGGATTTCATCGACGCGCCGGTGAAGACCTACTCGTCGGGCATGTACATGCGCCTCGGCTTCGCCGTGGCGATTCACGTCGATCCCGACGTGCTGCTGGTCGACGAGGTGCTCGCCGTCGGCGACCAGGGCTTCACCGTGAAGTGCCTCGACAAGTTCGCGGAGTTCCGCCGCCGCAATCGCACCATTCTGCTCGTGACCCACTCGCTCGATCTGGTGGAGAAGTTCTGCGACCAGGCGCTGTGGCTCGACCGCGGCAAGACGCACGGCGAGGGCGACCCCAAACGCGTCATCGCCGCCTACATCGTCAACGTCGAGAAGGCCGAAGAACAGCAGCTCGCGAAGGAAGAGGCGGTGCGCGTGGCGCACGCCGCCACCGAAAGCCAGCCCGCTGCCGACGAGCAGCAGCCGCACAACCCGGTGGAGACGGCCGAAGCCCCGCCCGACATGTTCAAGGCCACCGAAGGCCGCTGGGGTTCGCGCGAGCTCGAGGTCACGAGCGTGACGATCGTCGATGGTGCCGGAGTACCCTCGCACGTGTTCCAGAGCGGCGACCCGCTCACCGTGCGCATCGGCTTCCGCGCCCACGAACCGATGCGCGACTTCGTGTTCGGCTTTGGCATCTTCAACGGCGCTGGCGTGTGCTGCTACGGCACCAACACCAACATCGACGAGCTCGAGCCGGATCGCCTGTCGGGCGAAGGGGAAGTGCGCTTCGTCATCGATCGCCTCGATCTCGTGGAAGGCACCTACAAGTTCGACGTGGCCGCCCACAAGCTCGACGGCTTCCCCTACGACTACCACCGTCAGCTCTACACGATTCGCGTGAAGGCGCGCCGCAAGGACGTGGGCATCTATCGTCCCCCGCATCGGTGGGAGGTCACCGGCCAGGTGACGTTCCGCGAGCCGGGCTCCGGCTTCAAGCGCGGCACCGACGACGCGCAGGACTAGACGCCATGGCGGTGCTGACGCGTGAGGCCGCAGCGTCGTGGGCGGAGACGGAACGCGCCTCTGGGCGGCGCGTGGTCTTCACCAACGGCGTGTTCGACGTACTGCACCCCGGCCACACGCGCTACCTGGCCGACGCTCGCGGGCTCGGCGACGCACTCATCGTCGCGGTGAATTCCGACCGCTCGGTGCGCGCGCAGCACAAGGGATCCGACCGCCCGATCACTCCTGAAGCGGAACGCGCGGAACTGGTGGCGGCGCTGACGACGGTCGACGCGGTGGTGATCTTCGACGACGACACGCCGCTCGAGATCATCTCGGCGATCCAGCCCGACGTGCTCGTGAAAGGCGCCGACTGGGCCAGCGACGCGATCGTCGGTCGCGACGTGGTGGAAGCGCGCGGCGGCCGCGTCGTGCGCATCCCACTTGCCCCCGGCTACTCGACGACGGCGATTCTCGAGCGGGCGCGCCGCGCCTGAGCCAGGCTTTCTCTCGGAGGGGCTGGTCCGCTCCGGAGGGCCCAGGGGTTCGAATCCCTGCCTCACCGCCAATTCAACTGCCAGGCACACCGCTCCCCTCCTGGCTTAGAACGCTCGCGGGCGTTGAGATCTTGCATCAGCCAGTCACTTGGCCGGCGGTTCTACAGAATCAGTCGCAAGGTAGTGGTGAGCGCGAGTGCGCCCCAGGCGACACTACGCGTGGCAACGCGTGGCAGACTTGCACCGGCTGCGCGCGCAGAGCGCGGTGCCGCCCACGGATCTCGTCGGGACCGAACGGAGTCATGTATGCGCACATTGATCGCGTTGCTTGTCGGCTGCGGGAGCATAGATGTAGCCACGACCGCCTTCGCCGAGCCGGTCGTGCTCATCGCCTCCAATCGAACGGGCCAGATCGCGTTCTCCCGAGCTGCGGCCAATGAGCCTGAGGCGAGCGCTGTCGTCCGAGCCACAGACAAGAGATGGCTGATCTTCATTCACGGATTCTTCAGGAACCTGTGGGCTCGCACGTCACAACGGGCTGGCCGCGCCGACCGCGGAGCGCATAGATGCCCGGATCTGTGTATGGCCTTGACCTGCGCCCCGGATCCGCCACACCGGACGAGGTGGGCGGCGGCGAGAGTGGTTGGGTCGCGCCCCATCCGGGCAACGCCAACATCTTCTTCGCAGGTTCAACCAACGTGCTCACCCGTGTCGATCGCCGGAGCGCGTGGCGCGCGCGGAAATATTACATATGATGTAATATCGTTTCATGACCGGTCTCCAGGTACGGAGTGCTCGAACCGCCCGTCAGTGGACGCAGGCCGAACTCGCGACGCGCCTCGGCGTCTCGCAGGGCTACGTGTGTCTGCTCGAACGGGGCGTGCGACCCGTTCCCGCGACGCTGTCAGACCCGCTGGCTCGCCTGCTCGACATGGCGCCGTCGATGCTGCCGGCCACTGCCGACACCCATGCCTACGACGCGAGTATGGCGGCGCGAGCGCTTGCGGCCCTGGGCTACGCGCGATTCGCGGATCGCCCACGGCGTCGCGAGCGCCGGAATCCCGCGGAAGTCGTCCTCCGCTGCCTGCGCGCGCCGGATGTCGATGCCCGGGTCGTCGAGGCGCTCGTGTGGCTACTGGTCGCGCACGCCGACCTCGACTGGACGTGGTTGGTCCGGCACGCCAAAGTGGACGACCTGCAGAACCGCCTGGGCTTCCTGGTGTCGCTGGGGGCACAGGCCGCGCAACGCCGGGGCCAGACGGTCGTCGTGGCGCGCCTCACGTCCGCGCGAGCCTTGCTGGAGCGGTCGCGTCTTGCTGGCGAGGGTGCCTTCAGGGCCACGCTGCCGGACGCCGAGCGGCGGTGGCTCCGGCTCCATCGGCCGTCTGAGGCCGCTCACTGGAATCTGTTGACGAATCTGAAGGTGGCGGACATCCCCGATGCGGCCTAAGGTTCTGCACCAGCCGTGGCGTAACGTTCTTCGAGGCGCCCGACCAGGAACTTTCGGCCCCGTGTGATCTGCACTACTTCGGCGGCTTCGTCCTCACCGAGCACTACGGCGTGGCTCGGTCCACGATCGACGTGGACGTCGTGGACGTCCGCGGTGCGGAGATTGCCGCGATCGCGCGGCGCGCCGGCAGGGGCAGCCTGCTGCACCAGCGCCATCGCGCCTACATCGATGTCGTCACGATCGCGGAGATTCCGGACGACTATGAGTCGCGGCTCATCGACATGCACGTCGCCGGCCTGACCCATGTGAGGCTCCTGGCATTCGAACGCCACGACCTCGTGTTGGCCAAGCTGGCGCGCAACACCGACCGCGATCGTGAAGACGTCGTGGCGCTGGCGCGAGGCCCGGGGCTGGACACGACCGTGCTCCGTTCCCGCTACCGGGACGAGTTGAGGCCTACGCTGGGTCGGCCGGACCGTGAGGATCTGACGTTGGAACTCTGGATCGAGATGATCGCGGAAGTCATCGGCCGGGCGCCGACGTCGTAGGCGGCGTGAGCCTCGCGGACGCTACGCCGCCGTCACGATCCAGGGTCGAAGTTCGTCCCAGACACCCAGCCAAGTCTGCAACTCCGATTCCTTCAACTCGTTAGCCTCGATTGCGGGCCCCTCGCGCTGGGTCGCGCTGGGCCGGATCGCGCCTCCGAGGCCTCGATCTTGAAAGAATCTTGAAACGTTGTCCCGGCAAACGCGTGCCCGCGCTCCAGTTTCCGCACCGCGAGCTGCAGGTTCTCGAGCGCCTGGTTGTCGTAGCGTTCGGTGGTCGTGATCGACGCGTGGCCCAGCAGGTCGCGCACCTGGGCCCAGGGGATGAAGGCTCGCCGGCTTCGTTGCTGAAGACGAACGCCTCGTCGGGCTTCTGCTCGCCCTCCCAAATTACTCAAGACATTGAGTAAAATTACTCAACGCGATGCTCGGCCACCTGCAGGATGCCGGCAACACGACGACGCTGGCGCACTACCTCGAGCTGCTGGCGGGCGCCGGCATGCTCGTCGGCCTGCAGAAGTACGCGGCGGGTGCCTCTCGTCAGCGCGGCTCCAGCCCGAAGCTGCAGGTGCTCAACACGGCGCTGATGACCGCGCAGTCGGGCGTGTCGCTCGTGGACGCTCGTCGCGATCGAGAGTGCTGGGGACGGGTGGTGGAGTCCGCGGTCGGCGGGCACCTCGCGAACGCGGCTGCCGCCAGCATCTGCGAGGTGTTCTACTGGCGCGAGCGCAGCCACGACGTGGACTTCGTCGTCCGCGTTGGCAAGACGGTCACGGCGATCGAACTGAACGAGGAGTTGGCGGACACGCCATGTACGCGCGTGAGGTCAGGAATCGCGATGGGGAAGGCGGCTATCGGTTCGCGATCCTCGGCGATCTCGAGGCCGACGCCCAGGACCTGTTCCAGCTCTTGCGCGAGCGCATCCGCCAGGGGCTCAGCGTTCGACACGTTCAGCAGACCGAGCACGCCTGGCAGCTCACGCAGGCGCACCGGCTCAGTGGCGTCATCGAGTGCGACCCCGAAACAGAGGGTGCGCTCCCGCTTCTCATCGTCGATGGCCGAACGTTCACCTGGGATCAGATCGGCTACGTTACACCTGGACCTCCCACGCCCCACGATTTCTCGTGCCCGCGCGCAGGACGCGGAGCCGCTCGTGCAGGATGAGGTCACCGACGACGACATTCGGCAGGCCGTTGCTGTAGTCGAGCCACGTCGTGCCGCCGTTGCTGGTCCGGTAGACCCCGTGGTCGGTGGCTACGAACAGGCGCGTGGTGTTCTTCGGGTCGACGATGAACGCGTTCACGGGGATGTCGGGCAGGTTGCCCGAGCGGTCGGTCCAGGCCATGCCGCCATTGGTCGAGCGGAACACGTGGCCGCCGCCGAACGCCGACGAGCTCACCCAGATCGTGCCGTTGGCCGCGCCTGGCACGACGATGTCGCTGATGAACGCCGCGCGCGGTGACACGAGTGACGTCACGGTCGCCGTGCCCCAGCCGCCACTGCCGCCGCCTTTCCGAATCTTCACGAGCTCGCCCTGCTCGGAACCCGCGAAGATCGTGGTGGCGTCGTGAATCAGCAGCGCGGAGGCGTTGCCACCGAAACCGCAGTCCACCTCGGCCCAGTGGTCGCCGCTGTCGTCGGAGACGAACACCGTGATCCCCGCCTTGGCCACGATCGGGCCGCGCACGTCCATGGGCGGATAGAAGAGTGCCTCGTAGTCCTCGGTGAACGGCGGCGAGACATCCTTCCAGCGGAACGCGTTGGGGCCCGTGGCCGGCGCGCGCTCGATCCACATGCCGAAGTACGAGTGGTAGCACAGGTTCTGCGCTTCGTCGGCGCCGCAGTCACCACCGTCGCCGAGGGCGATCTGCCGCCAGGTGCCCAGTGCCTGATGGCTCAGCGATCCGTTGTCCTGGGTGCCGCCGATGATCCACGTGTCGTGGCCTTCCATGTGCGCCAGGAACTCGAACTCCGTGATGCCGAGCCCGCGGTTGAGTGACGTCCAGTTCGTACCGCCGTTGGGCGAGCGAAAGAGGCCACCGTCGTTGCACACGTAGAGCACGTTGGGGTCGGATGGATCGAACGCGAGGTGATGCTGATCGGGATGGATCGAGTCGCCGCTCGAACGCGACGAGATGTTGCCCCACGTCCACGTGCCACCGGATCGCCGACCACGATACAGCTCCACCGCGCCGAGATACACGAGGTCGGGATCCACCGGCGAGACGGCGAAGCACCAGTCGTACCAGGCCTGCGCGATGTCGGACTTCCGTTTGAGGCTGGGCGTCGTCTCACTCGAGAACGCACCCCCGTTCGACGCGCGGCGGAAGAGCACGCCGCGGCTATCGACCACGCCGGCAGCGTAGACCACGGCCGGCCTCGATGGCGCATGGCAGACCTCGAGCCGCTGGAAACGCGAAGAGGACGTGGTGCCCGGCAACGCGACGAGCGACCACGTCGACCCGCCGTTCGTGGATCGAATGAGGCCGGCGCGCGTGGCTGCGAACACCTCGAGCGGGTCGTCGGGGTTGATCGAGATGTCCCACGTGGTCACGGGCTGCACGACGCGCCACGTCGCGCCGCCGTTGGTCGACTCGAGCAGGTTCCTGATCGTGCCCACCCAGACGTGCATCGGGTCGGCTGGGTCCACTTCGATGTCGAAGACGCCCGTGCCAGAGAGCGCCGACGCGGGCATGAGCTGCCACGTCTGGCCGCCATCCGACGACCGCAGCAGCCCGACGCCCAGCGTGCTCTCGTTGTCGCCCTCGCCGGTGCCGGCGTAGACGATGTTCGGCGCACTCGGCGCCGCGGCAATCGCGCCTATCGACGTGGTGGGCTGATCGTCGGTCAGCGCTTGCCACGTAGTCCCCTGATCGAACGAGCCCCAGAGTCCACCGCCGCCCGAACACAGCACGAGATGACGGGGATCGGTGGGCGAGATGACGATGCCGCCGCAGCGGCCCGACACCGGCGGGCGAGAGGATCCGTAGGTCTGCCCGTTCGGAATGACACTGGGCCCGACAGCACGCCACACCGGCACCGATGCGGCCGCCGCAAAGGTCGGGGCGAGCCGCGCCTTCTCAGCGCTCGCCTTGCTGTAGTCGCTGCGCGCCGCGGTCGTTGGCCGCGCCGCAGGCCGCGTGACGACGCGTGCTCCCGCACCAGGCCCCTCGGGCGAAATCACAAGGCCGTCTTCGTCACGGGTTCGCGGCAGGCCGCGTTGTGTCTCGAAGTACTCGATGCGTCCGAGCGCTTTGCCCGCGGGATAGCGCTGGCGGGCGCGCCGCGACGAGTGCTGCCTGACCGATTCCACCGGGGGGCGCAAGTCCTTCGGTCCCTTCATACGCGGCTCCTCTCGTTGTGCACGCAGAACGCCGACGTCGGTGCTGGACGCGCACGGCCGGCGCGGCGCGCGCGGGCGGACGTCGGCGGTACAGGCTGAAGACTACCGACGCTTCTTCTTCGTTGCCGCCCGGCGGCGCGGGGCCTTCGACGCGGCCTCTTGCTCGACGATGAGCGTCGCCGCCCTCGGCGTCCTGACCGTCGGCAGTCCGCGCGCCTTGCGATCCTGATTCACGCGCTCGGCCGCCCGGCCGCCCGGCGGAGTCCGGTCCGCACCGGCTTTGTGTCCCGATCGTCCCGTTGGTCGTCGCATGGCAAGCTCCCGTCGGTTCAGTCGCTGGAGGGTGCGCACAGTGTAGCGCGTGGCGGAGGACGATGGAGTGGTGGCGATTAGAGCGTCCCCGACAAGACTTCCTGGGCAAACTGCATCGCCGGCAGTGCCTCGATTCCCTCCGGCGTGTTGAACGCGCGCTCACCCAGGTGCACGAGCACGCGGCGCTTGATCCCAGCAAGATCGCCGATGGCTCGCAGACCAGCAAAGTGAGGCGGCGCCGGGTTTGCCGTGGTCTTCACCTCGACCGCAACGAAGGACTTGCCGCGTCGGATCAAGAAGTCGACTTCGGTGCCGCCCTGTGTCGGCGCCCAGTAGGTGAGCTCGTCGTACAGTCCGGAATACGCGTGGCGCGCGCGCAAGAGGCCGTGAATCCACCCTTCGAAGAGCGCTCCGCGCTCTTCGGCCGCCGGCTCATGGAGCTGACGCTTCATCGCCCGTACGATGCCCGGGTCGGACCAGTAGAGCTTGGGATGTTTGCGTTCCTTCACGCGCAGCTTCGCTTCGTACGGCGACAACAGGCTCACGAGATAGGTGTCTTGCAGGATCTCGAGGTAGCCAGTGACGGTCGTTCGCGCGACGCCGGCGTCGCGCGCGATCCCGGCGGCGTTGACCAATTGTCCATGGAAGAGCGCGGCCACAGGTAGGAAGCGGGCAAAGCCCGGAAGATTTCGGACCAGTGCCTCGGCTTGGATCTCTTCACGTAGATACAGCTGTGCGTAGGCGTCGAGTCGATCGGGCTTGTGTGGAGCTTGCCAGATGATGGGCACACTGCCGTAGCGCAGCACTTCCTTGAGGTCGAAGTCCGCCCCCATCTCGTCGGGCTGGAGCGGGTGCATCTCGCGGCGCACAGCTCGACCTGCCAGAAGATTCGTACCTGCCATCTTCAGCTTGCGCGCACTCGATCCGAGCAGCACGAAGCGCAAGCCCAGTTCCTCGATCGCGCGATGCACTTCGTTGAGCAGCGACGGCAGGCGTTGCACTTCGTCCACGACGACCCACGTGCCTCGCTTGTGGCGCCGCAGTTCCTGGCCGAACCGGCCCGGGTCGCGCAGGTAGGCCTGGAACGCGCCTTCGTCGAGCAGGTCGATCCGCGGTGCGTTCGGGAATCGTTGCGCGGCCCAGGTGCTCTTGCCGACGCCGCGGATCCCGAACAGGAAGAAGCTCTCGCTCGGAGGGCGTAGCGTGCGCGGATAGTCACGTGTTGCCATGCCGTCATTTTTACAGGAATTATGACGGCGTGGCAACAGTGACCGATTTGGCAGATCCAGCGCTCAGCCTGGCGGCAATTGTTCGAGCACGAGGCACGCGTTCTTCGAGCCAGCGTCGCAGCTCTTCTTCAGCACCTGACGCGCGCGCGCCATGCTGCCTGGGCGCCCGCTATCGGCAAGCTGCGTCCCGAACTTCACGCACGCGTCGTGTGCGCCTTCATTGCAGGCCCGTTCGACCATCGCCATGGCCTGTGCGTCCGCCTCGAGCACGATGATGGGGGTGGAGGGCGTGCCCGCTCCCTGCTTTCGAGGTGCCGCGGGCGCTGGCGCCCGCGCCGGCCGGTCGGTCTGCGAAGGCGCGTCGGTGAGTGTCTCTGCTTGGCTCGGCGCAGAGTCCTGCGGAGCGTCCGCGACAGCGGGAGCGGCATCGTCAACGGCAGCTGCCGCCGCAGCTGTCGAGATGCTCCTGGCGAGTTCACTCAGAATGCCAGTCGCGCGGGCTCGATCTTCGGGTGTCTTCGCCAACGCGCGCGCGATCCCGGCGGCCTTCAGCGCCTCTCGAGGCCGGTCGATCGCCCGGAGTACCCGGGCCATCGACACGCGGTGCCCGCTCGACGCCGGCATCAATTCGATAGCCCGGCCGGCGGGTTCCAGCGCGGCGTCGCCGCGGTCGAGCGCAGCCATCACCTCTGCCAGATACGCCCAGGCGTCGTCGGCGTTCGGATTGAGCGCGGTGGCGCGCGTCAACAGGGACTCGATGCGCTGTAACGCTGTAGCGCCCTGGTCGGTCGGCAGCAGCGTGGCGAGCCGGTATGGCACGTACCACGACACGTAGCGCTGCCCGACCGCCTTCTCGAGGCTTGCGCGCAGGTCGTCATCGCGACGATCGTGATCCGCCAGTAACGCCGCCACCTCGTCGCCCACACCCGACGGCTCGAGCGTCTGAGCCTCAGCCGCGAGGGCCTTCGCTTCGTCGGGTCTCCCCATGGCGACATGGAATGCGGCACGCACCGCCGCGGATTCCGCCGGCGGCAGATCGCGCACTTCGAAGCCCTCGCGGCTGAGCTTTGCCGACGTCTCGAACTTCGTAAAACCGAAGAGCTCACGGTTGACGTACACGTTGAAGGCGTTGTCGAACCGCGAGACGTCGCCAAGCGTCGCGGCCAGACTCGTCACCGGGTCCGCGCCCTGCAGCACGCCCACGATGTACTGGTCGAGGTTCGCCTGGTGGGCGCCCTGGTCCGCCCAGATCAGGAAGTGCACGAACGCCCATGCGTGGGCGTCGATTGTCTGCAGGAAGCCCGATTGGTCGTACCGGGGATCGGCACCCGTCACGACGCTCACGACGTCCTCGAGCGGCATCCGGCCGCGTCCGCGCAGGGAACTCAAGTGCTGCGGCAGCACGCGGCCCAACTGAATCTCCTTGTTTCGCACCAGCGTGTTGCTGACGATCGCCGCCATCCCGCGAAGCAGCCACGAGGGCCACGCCCGTGAGGTATCTTGCAGCGCCTGAGACGCGTATCCCCAATAGGCAGACTCATAGGGGTTGATGCCCTCGCGATCGTCGATTGTGAGGTCGGACCTGAGGAGGGTGTAGGCGCGGTCGAGTCCCGTCGAGGTGACGCCGGCAAGCGTAAAGTCCCGGCTCTTCTCCCAGTACGCCGGCGCGAGTGCCCGCATCGACGTCTCGTTGCGCGCGGCCAGCACCATGAGGGGCTTGGACGACTGGGAGCGTACCCAGGGAAAGATTCGCGACATGGCCTCGCGTACCTGCTCGAACTGCCAGGCCACGTCTCTGGCCCGGCCCGCGCCGGCATCGGAGATCACCGTGACGTTGGGACCCCTGGCCTCGACCCACACGCGCTGAGCGGAGGCGGGAGCCGCGACCGCGAGCGTCAGAACGGCCACTTTCACGACGGAGGCAGTGGTCATCGGTGATCCCCCGAACAACCCGGGTCTCTCGCAGTAGGCCCGCACGACCTGGACTGACCTGGACGCTGACATTTGATAGCCTTCCCGCACGGATTGCAATCCGCGAAGAGACCCTAAAGGCCGCCCCGAGCTGGAGTCGACTGAACGGCCCCCGCGCCTTCGGGCGTCACGACGCCACGGGGCACGCACATGATGCGCAACGTGGGTCCTGGCGACGTCGAACTCGTGGAGATCGAGGTGCGGAGTGCGAGTCCCCGCCAGGGGACGGCGACTCCGGTGGCACCAGAGCGCCACCCATAGGACAATAGGCGACTGGCCGTGCCGCCACGACCGTCCCATGTCCTCCTCGCTCGCCCTCCGCTCTCTCTTCAAGAGCCTCGTCTCGCGTGAGTCTCTGGTCGCGCGCGCGCCTGGCCTCCACGGCCTGACCACGCAGGCCAAGGCCCTCGCCGTGGCGGGGGCCGCCCAGGACAAGCCCAGCGAACCGGTGTTGCTGGTCGTGCCGGCCGACGCTGACATCGACGCAGTGATCGCCAACGTGCGGTTCTTCCTCGGCGCGATGGAAGGCCTGAGCGACACGCAATTGGTCGGGGCGGTGCTGCCCTTTCCGTCGCTACAGGTGGACCCTTACCGCGCCCTCGCGCCGCACATGCGCGTCACCTCCGCGCGCGCGCGCGCCCTGCTGGCGCTGGCCACGGGCCAGGCCCGGGTGGTCGTGGCCTCCGCGCCAGCCTTGTTGCCGCGCCTTCCCGATCCGTCCGCGCTGGTTGCGCGATCGCTCGGCGTGAAGACCGGCGCCGATCTGGATCCCCACGGACTGGCCGCGCTGCTCATCGACGGCGGCTACCAACGCCAGGACCCCGTCGATCAACACGGGGAGTTCTGCTTGCGCGGCGGCATCCTCGACGTCTATCCCCCCAACGAGCTATGGCCCGTGCGGATCGAGTTCGTGGGCGACATGGTGGAGTCGATCCGCCGGTTCGATCCAGACACGCAGCGCTCGGTCGAGACGCTCGACCAGTTCGTGGTCGTGCCCGTGCGCGAATCCACCGAGCAATCGGACCTGCCACTGGCGCCGAGCGGCTCAGCCAGCGTCTTCGACTACGTCACCGCCCGCCGCAGCGCGCATGTGATCGTGTCGGAAGCCGACGAAGTCGGAGCCGCCGTCGCGCGTGCGCACGAGCAGGTGGCCGCGAGCTACGAAGAGGCGTCGGGCCGCACGAACGCGCCGGCCTCACTCGTGCCGCCAGACCGGCTCCTGCTCTCGGCCGAGGATCTCGCGGCTCGCCTCGCGCGCGGCACCATGCTCTCGTCGCTCGACGTGCAGGGCGGCGACGGTCCGGCCCTGCACCACGTGCCCACGCAGCCGATCGCGCACTTCCACGGGCGCATCGCCGACTGGATTGCCGAGGTGCGCGCGCGGCGCGACGCCGGCGAGGCGGTGCTGTTCGTGGCAGAGACTGCCGGCCGTGCCGAGCGCACGCTCGAGCTGCTGGCGGATTACGAAGTGCGCGCGGAGCTCGCCACGCGCTCCTCAGAAATGAGCGCCGGCGCCGTGCTCGTGGCCACCGGTTCGCTCACGCACGGCATCCGCTTCACGCGGGGCGGTCTGACCATCTACGCCGAACCCGACATCTTCGACGAAGACCGCCATCGGGGCGGCGCGGCGCGCAAGCGGTCGGCCACAGCGGCATTTCTCTCGGACCTGCGCGACCTGAAGGTCGGCGACCTGATCGTGCACGTCGACAACGGCATCGGCGAGTTCGTGGGCCTGAAGCAGATCGGCGTCGGCGACACGGCGCACGAGTTCCTCGAACTGCGCTATCACGGCGACGACAAGCTGTTCGTGCCGGTCGAGCGGCTGGACCTGATCCAGAAGCACACCGGCGGCAATCGGCCGGCGCTCGACAAGCTCGGCGGCACGACCTGGGCGAAGGCCAAGACGCGCGTGAAGAAAGCCATGCGCGACATGGCCGAAGAGCTGCTGAAGCTCTATGCCGCGCGCAAGGCGGTGCCGGGCCATCCGTTTGCGGCCGACACGCACTGGCAGCAGGAATTCGAAGACGCCTTCCCGTATCCGCTCACGCCCGATCAGGCCACTTCGGTCACCGACATCAAGCGCGACATGGAGGCGTCGACGCCGATGGATCGCCTGCTGTGCGGCGATGTCGGCTACGGCAAGACGGAAGTGGCGATGCGGGCCGCCTTCAAGGCCGTGATGGACGGCAAGCAGGTGGCGATCCTGGCGCCCACGACGGTGCTCGCGTTCCAGCATCTCGAGACGCTGAAGGCACGCTTTGCCTCGTTCCCCGTGCGCGTGGAGATGGTGTCGCGCTTCCGCTCGAAGGCCGAGCAGGCGGCCATCCTCGAGCAGCTCGCCGGCGGCCACCTCGACATTCTGGTCGGCACGCACCGACTGCTGTCGAAAGACGTGGTGTTCCGCGATCTCGGGTTGCTCATCGTCGATGAAGAGCAGCGCTTCGGCGTGGCGCACAAGGAACGCATCAAGCAGATGCGCCGCAAGGTCGACGTCCTGACGCTCACCGCTACGCCGATCCCCCGCACGCTCAACATGTCGCTCGTGGGCATTCGCGACATGTCGGTAATCGAGACGCCGCCGAAGGATCGGCTGTCGATCCAGACGCACGTCGTCAAGTTCGACCAGGCCGTCGTCACACGCGCCCTGCGCACCGAACTGGCTCGTGGCGGGCAGGTCTACTTCGTGCACAACCGCGTCGAGTCGATCTACTCGATGGGCAATCTGCTGCAGCGGCTGGTGCCTGAAGCGCGCGTGGTCGTGGGCCACGGCCAGATGAGCGACGATGCGCTCGAGCGCACGATGCTCGATTTCGTGTCGCACAAGTACGACGTGCTGCTCTCGACCACGATCGTCGAAAACGGGCTCGACATTCCCAACGCGAACACCATCATCATCAACCGCGCGGACCGCTACGGTCTGTCGCAGCTCTACCAGCTGCGCGGCCGCGTCGGACGCAGCGACCGTCCGGCCTACGCCTATCTGCTCATTCCACCGGAGGAGTCGCTGTCGGCCGTGGCGAAGAAGCGGCTGGCGGCCATCAAGGAATTCAGCGATCTGGGCAGCGGTTTCCGCATCGCCGCGCTCGATCTCGAGATCCGCGGCGCGGGCAACTTGCTTGGCGGTCAGCAAAGCGGCCAGATCGACGCCGTGGGCTTCGAGATGTACATGAAGCTGCTCGAGCAGACCGTGAAGGAACTGAAGGGCGAGGATCTGGACGACGACCTGCACGCCATCGTCAACCTGAAGGTCGACTTCCGGATTCCCGACGACTACATCGGCGACATGAACCAGCGCCTCTCGATCTACCGCCGGATGGCCTCGGCGCGTGCCGACGACGACATCCGCCAGTTGCTTGACGAGATGGCCGACCGCTACGGGGCGCCGCCGGCGGCCGTGCTGAACCTGGCCGACTACGGTCGGGTTCGCGTGGGCGCCGACCGCCTGGGCCTCGAGACCATCGACCGAGATGGCTCCCTCCTCGTCTTCAAGTTCAGGGAACGCACCAAAGTAGACCTGCCGCGTCTGCTCACCCTCGTGCGGTCGAGGCAGGACTTGCAGCTGGTGCCACCCGGCAGTCTGAGGCTCGACGTGCGCCAGGGAGCCCCGGCGGCGAAGCGGACCAGCCGGGCGTGGTGGACGGCGCGAGCCACGGCAGGGGAAGTGACATCGGGATTCACCAAGGCCGAGATTCAACGCGAGGTGGTCGAAGACCCACGTGCCGAAGGCGGCTTGATCGACCGCGTACTCGGCGTGCTGCTGGCCCTGTCGGACGGATGAAGGCTGCTAAGCTAGGAACAACGACTATGAAAAACCTGCACACCGTTGCACTAGCCCTGATTGTCACGGCCGCCGCCGGCGCCACGCTGGGTGCCGACATCATCGAGCAGATTCTCGTGCGCGTGAACGGCGAGATCATCACGAAGTCGGATCTCGAGCAGCGCCAGATTGCGGCCATCCGCCAGCGGCCCGAGGTGCAGGGCTTGCGGGGCGATGACGCGGCGCTCGCGAAGATGTTGTCAGAGGTGACGCCGCAGGTCATCGTCGAAGCGGTCGACGAACTGCTGCTCCTGCAGCGCGGCAAGGAACTCGGTTACGCCATGGGCGACGAGCAGTTCAAGAGCATCCTCGACAACATCCGCAAGGAAAACAAGATCGAGACCGACGAGCAGTTCACGCAGGCCCTGCAGCAGGAAGGCATGACGATGCTCGATCTGCGCCGGCAGCTCGAGAAGCAGATGCTCGTGTCGCGGGTGCAGCAGACCGAGGTGATGAGCAAGATTTCGGTGGCCGAGGACGAAGTCACGGCCTACTACGACCAGCACAAGGCCGAGTTTGCCACCACCCCGCAGGTCACGCTGCGCGAAATTCTGGTGGCCGTGGCCGGCACCGAGGGCAGTGTGAACGTGGCGGCCGACGAGGATGCGCGCGCGAAAGCCGAAGATGCGCACAAGCGCCTGCTCGCCGGTGAGCCGTTTCCACGGCTCGCCGCCGACCTGTCGGATTCTCCGACGAAGGCCAACGGCGGTCTGCTCGGCGAGATCCCGTGGGAAGACGTGTCGCCAGAGTTGCAGAAGGACTTCAACGCCATGAAGCCCGGCGACGTGACGCGGGTGCTGCGCACACCGCGTGGCTACCAGATCCTGAAAATGGACGCCCGTACCGATGGGTCGGTCAAGCCCCTGGCCGACGCGCGCGAAGCCGTATCGGAGAAGGTGTTCGAAGGCAAGCGCAAGGGCGAGTTCCAGAAGTATCTGGCGAAGCTGCGCACGCAGGCGATCATTGAGTGGAAGAACGACGAAGTGAAGAAGGCGTGGGAGGCCGGCCTGGCCTTGCAGCCCACGACTGCTGCCGAGCCCGCCAAGCCGGGCCGCTAGCGCCTCCAAGCCCGCACGCTGATCTGCGGCGGCATCGACGCGGCATCTATTTCGCGTCGGCCTGGTCGACGGGAGCACAGCAGCAGGCATTTGGAACGTCGTGGCATTGCAAGACTCTGCATACATCCGTCCAACGCCTCCGCGGTGCTATCCTGCGTGCTTCCACCCTACCGGTGAACTATACGGTCGACGTACTGTCGGCAAACCCTTCAACACAGCTCAGGTGCGCGACCACGGCTCTGAGCAGTGCTGCCATGCGTCGCACTCGACGTCGGGACCAAACGATGGCAAACCCTGATTCTCGCGTCACGATCCACATGGCGGCGAGCCTCGACGGCTTCATCGCTCGAAAGGACGGGCGCGTCGACTGGCTCGAGACCTCAGACGAATTCGCAGGCGGGGACACCATGGCCCCGGGACTGGTCGAGGCGTTCCTCGAGACGATCGACTGCTACGTCATGGGATCGCGAACCTATGAGACGGCGCTTCGTTTCGAAGCCCAAGGATTCGGGTGGTCGTACGGCAACAAACCCACCTTCGTCCTAACGACTCGCGAACTACAGCGGACCCGGGACACCGTCGAGTTCCACTCAGGCGATCTTGCGCAGTTCGTGAATGAGCGCCTGCGGCCCACGTTCCGTACCATATGGTTTGTCGGCGGCGGTGCAGTCTCCGCCGAATGCCTTCGCCTCGGGCTCGCCGACGAAGTTCGCTATTCGATCCTGCCGATCCTGATCGGTGAGGGGATCCCATTCTTCGAGAGGCTCGACAAGGACATCGCCCTCCATCTGGCGGAGGTCAAGGCCTACAAGAGCGGCATGGTGGAGCTTCGATACGAGGTGCAAGCACTGGCAAGTTCATGCGCCATGTGAAAGTCAGGCCTGAACGTGACGTCGAGGCCAAGGCCCTAATGAGGCTAATCGAGACTGCATACACTGATATGAAGGGGCGCCTGGAGGTGGAGGGATTCGTGAAGGCCTTCCATCCGCGTTAGAATCGACGTGTTTCCATGAAGATCGGTTCCGTTGAACTCGCCTCGCCGCTGGTCGTCTCACCCATGGCGGGCATGACCGACACGTCGTTTCGCCGGCTCGTGAAGCGCCACGGCGGGTGCGGTTTGGTCGTGAGCGAAATGGTCAGCAGCGAGGGGCTGGTGCGCGGCATCGACCGCACGCTCGAGTACGCCGAGTACACCGAGGAAGAGCGACCTGTGTCGATTCAGATCTTCGGCGGCGACCCCGATCGCATGGCGGAAGCCGCGCGCGTCGTGGAGCGGATGGGCGCCGATGTGGTCGACATCAACATGGGCTGCCCGGTGGCCAAGATTGCGAAGCACCACGCTGGCTGCAGCCTGATGCGCGAGCCCGAGCACGCTGCGCGCATCGTCAGCGCGATGGTGAAGGCCGTCCGGATTCCCGTCACCGTGAAGATGCGCAAGGGCTGGGACGACGGTCAGGCCAACGCCGCCGAGGTGGCCCAGCGCGTGGAACAGGCGGGCGCGTCGGCGATTGCCCTGCACGGGCGCACGGCCAAGCAGTCGTACACGGGCTCG
>JANORI010000051.1:0-1599 GCA_031415235.1 Acidobacteriota bacterium
ACCTGGCCTCGAGCTGGTGGTCGCAGCCTACGACCGCATTGGCATCTTCGATGCGGTGACCTTGGAGTGGATCCTCGAAATCAACCTGCCGAGCTGGGAGTACACCAACCCACGCAAGCTGCAGGTCGCCAACCTGGTGCCGGGCGCCGACGAGGAGATCGTGTTCCGCACCCTGCACGGCCACCTGGTGATCATGGGCCGGACCCCCAACACCAACTACTCGATCCTCTACGACCACGCCGAGGGCGGCATCATCGATTTGGCGATCGGGCCGACGCCGACACCGCGCGTGGGCAGCCCGCTGCTGGCGCCCATCTACTTGTTGTCGGCGCGCGGCCACGTCGTGCGCCTCGACTTCGACCAGTCACAGGGGCAGTTCCAAGCGGCGTTCCTCGCTGGCGCCTCCCACCTGGAGTTCGGCGGCCTGCGCGATCTCGACGTGGTGACCTTTCAAGGGCAGCAGCAGTTGGCGGCGCTGTGCGTGCACCACCTCGGGGTCGACGACGCCATCCGCATCTTCTCGGCGGTGGACTGCACGAAGATCGCATCATTCGGTGACATCCAGACGCCGCTTTCACCCGAGGGCGACTTCGGCGCACCGCACACGGCTCCGTCGGGCGACATGGAGCCGAGCTTCACCTTCGTGAAAGGCCATGGCCCGGATCGCTACGTGGTGTCCAGCGGTGGCGACCTCTCGGTGTGGGATGGCGTTGGTAACGCGGTGCTCGGCCACAAGACGCTCGGCACGTTTGTGCCAGCGTCGGGTCACGGCTGCGTGCAGGCCGGCGAGATCGACGCCAGTAGCCTTGGCGAGGAGGTTGTGGTGGCCACCAGTGCCGGCCGCGTGGTGTGGTTCAGACTCAGCGATCTGACCACGCCTGGTACCAGCCTGGCGTCGTCGCCCGAGTTTCCTCCCTCGCGCCGACACTTGAACGTCGGCGGTGTGCTCTACGAGCATCGCTGCAACACGTCGCTGGCCGCCACGTGGGCGATGTCAGGCGCCAGCAACGGCACGAACCCGGGCAAGCTGCACGCGGTCGATCCGAATGGCACCTGGTGGGAGGTCGATCCGAACACCGGCACGCCTGCTCAGCCGATTCAGACGACTGGGGGTGCGTTGAGCCTCGTTGACGCCAAGGCGCCCAATGGCTTTCCCACCCAAGTCACCTCGGGCGGAGCGGCTCACTTGGCTTGGCAGCTCCTTCCACCCACCTTCGGGGTCGGCCTGTTGTGGTCGTCTCCGTACGTGCCCGACACGCGTGGGGTCGTGCCTCCCCCGCAGGAACCTTGGCAACCGCTGGGGCGGCTGTGGTGGATTCCCACCGGCGACGCGCGGGCCGGGGTGCTGATCCACAATCGGCACTGGCTCTTTCCGTTCGGGGGGGCGTCATACGTCGACGCAACCGGCCGCCGCTGGTGCGCCTGGTGGCACAACTATGCTGGCGAGCTGCCCCTGGTCCAATGCGTGACCTACGACCTACCAGGCGGGGTAGTAGCGATCCGTGACATCTGGGGCTCGACGCAGGGTCTGCTGCCCGGGAACGTGGCACCACCGCGATGGCCGCCCTCGGCGCTGGGCTATCTGAGGCCGCTGCGCAC
>JANORI010000052.1:0-1864 GCA_031415235.1 Acidobacteriota bacterium
CAGTTGTGGCGACGCGGCAAGCGCCTCGTCGGCTTGCAAGGTGACCAACGGCCGAGGCGTACCGCCGCCGGCGGGCACCGACACCACGCCTCCAGGTCCCTGCCCGATCACGATGACGTCGCCCAACCAGCTGAGGCCGTAAGGGATACCGAGCGTTGTGAGCACCGTCGATGTGCCGCCCGTGACCGGAATCTTCTTGAGCGTCGCGGGCGTCAACGCGGGCGTCGGGGCGGCCGTCGCACCGCCGCTCGGCGCCTGCGTCGTCCCGGTTGCCAGAACGAAATAGGCCACCCACTGGCCGTCTGGCGAGACGACCGGATCGATGGGATCTTCCTGGCTCCCCTTGATCGGCTGCGCGTCCACCTCGTTCATGCGGCGGATGAACAACTGGTTGTTGGCGACGTAGACGAAGAACGTGCCGTCGGGCGACATCGCCACGTTGTGGCGACCGGTGCGCGAGAAGCGCACCGTCGGCTCGAGCGTGTGAACGAAGCGGGTCACCATTCCCGTCGGCACGGGATCCGGCTTGGCGATCCACGCACCTGCGGCGCCGATGGCACCCACCGCAACGGCCACCGCCGCCCACATCGCCCGGTCGCGCGACTTGCGCCCGGCCAGCACCGGTGCCGGCACGCCGGCAGCCGATCCGCCTTCCGCCACCCACTGCAGGTTGAGCAGCAGATCGTGCGCACTCTGCACACGTTGATTCGGATCCTTCGCCAGACACGTGCGGACGATGCGGTCGAGCGCCGGCGGCACCAGCGGCATCGCCACCGACGCCGAGGGCGCGTCTTCTTTCAGGATGGCGCCGAACAGGCTTGCCTGGCTCTTGCCGGCAAACGCCCGCCGGCCGGTGAGCATCTCGTAGAGCACGCAGCCAAACGCCCAGATGTCGGCGCGCGCGTCGGCCTCCTCGCCCTCCACCATCTCCGGCGCCATGTACTGAAACGTGCCGAGGATGGTGCCCTGCGCCGTCAGCGGAGCCGTCCTGGTGGGCGGGGCGGTGACGGAGAGGGCGCCGCTGCCGTCGATGGCGCCGGTCACGATCTTCGCCAGACCGAAATCGAGCAGCTTGACGCCCGACGCGGTGACCATGACGTTGCCGGGTTTCAGGTCGCGATGCAGGATGCCCTGGCGATGCGCCGCGTTCAGCGCGCCGGCGATCTGCATGGCCCAGGTCAGTGCCTGCGGGATGGGCACAGGCCCCTTGGCAATTCGATCGGCGAGTGTCTCACCCTCGAGATGCTCCATCACGAGGAAGCTGGTGCCGCCCTGCTCACCCACGTCGAACAGGGTGCAGATGTTGGCGTGGCTCAACTGCGAGATGGCGCGCGCCTCCCGCTCGAACCGCTCGCGGAACTCCGGCGACGCGGCGACGAGCGGCGACAGGGTCTTGACCGCCACGGTGCGGTCGAGGCGCGTGTCGCGCGCCTTGAACACTTCGCCCATGCCGCCGGCGCCGAGTTTGGCCAGGATTTCGTAGGGTCCGAGCTTGGTGCCGATCATGATGCTGGTCCTGGCCGGGCGACGGGGGCCCGATTGAAGGCAAGAATTGACTCACGTACTCCACGGCGACGTCGGGCGCACCGTGGCGGGAATTCTAACTCCTCCTCAACTGGATCTGAGCCATTCCGGCGGGCGAGGTTACAGAACTACTGGAACGTTGGAGCGCGGGCGACGAGGACGCTGTTCGGGTCCTGACGCCGATCGTCGACGAGGAAACGCGCAAGCTGGCCGCCGCCCACCTCCGCGACGAGCGCACCAATCACACCCCTGCAGCCCACCGGCCTCGTGCACGAGGCCTACATCCGCCTGGTGCGTGCGGTACCCGTCGGTGTCGCCCGACGGCCAGTGGGTGGTGGCG